>CAJVYT010000013.1 GCA_913009765.1 uncultured candidate division Zixibacteria bacterium | reverse complement strand
GGAAACCTCATAAAGCCCGCAGGGAAGTCAAATAAAGGGCAATCTTCAGGAAATTAAAATTCTCAAACTAACCGGTTAGTACCTCAAATTTTAATTTCTAAATCTCACCCTTTCTTTGACTTCTGTGGATCTGTTTATTGTGCAGTGGTCTCACAGCGTTGGAGAGTTCGTTGTCTGCCGCAGGGTCTACGAATATCTTCAATCCATTCTTTTCAATCGTCCTGTCGCCTGGTTCACCATGTTCTGAAGCATCAAGCCCATAAGAGGAGCAGCAGCCGCTGCTCGAGACAAAGATTCTTATGCCTTGGTTTGTTTCACCTGATTCAGCAAGTACTTTCTTAAACTGATTTATAGCCGCAGCTGTTATCTCTATCATTTCTATGCCTCCTGATTTTCGTTATGCCATTTTCAATGATATGGGCTTTCCCTGCTTAAGCGGCTCTATTCCAAAGACCTCGCACAACTCCTCATATGCCGGATACTTGCCTGTCCTGAAGATTTCACCGTTAACAAAAATAACCGGCAGTATCTTTTTGCCATTCTTGTGAAGCAGATCGGCAACGTTTTTGTTTGTCATAAATTCCTTCGGCTGCTGAGCGAGGTTGAACCTTTCTACTTCGACGCCCTGTTTTTTCAATGCCAGTATAGCATCATTCATTTTGACCAGTACCGGATTAAGTGTCGGTCCGCATAGTCCTGAAGAGCAGCACATTGCCGGGTCATAGATTTCTACTTTCATATAATTGCCTCCCCTATAATATTCATAATTTAAAAATATTTCTTTTTTAACCTCAGAGAAACACTTACAAGGCTTATTAAAACCGGTACTTCAACCAAAGGTCCTATTACCGCAGCAAATGCCTCGCCTGAATTTATTCCGAATACTGCAATTGCAACTGCAATTGCAAGCTCAAAGTTGTTGCTTGCCGCTGTAAATGATAAAGCTGCTGTTTGAGGATAGTTTGCACCTATTTTTTTGCTCATATAAAACGAAACAAAAAACATGATTATAAAATACAATACAAGAGGAATTGCAATTCTGATTACATCAAGCGGAATAGAAACAATCAACCCGCCTTTAAGAGAAAACATAACAACAATTGTAAACAGCAATGCCCAAAATGTAATCGGGGATATTTTAGGGATAAATTTTTGTTCGTACCAATTGCGTCCTTTCTTTTTAACAAGGACAAAACGAGTAAGCATTCCGGCAAAAAAGGGAATTCCCAAATATATAAGAACGCTTTCGGCAATTTGACCTATTGTAACATTAACTGTAAAAGAATGCAGTCCGAACCATTTTGGAACAACACTCAGAAAAACATAGGCAAATAATGAATAGAAGAATACCTGAAATATTGAATTTAATGCGACCAAACCTGCGGCATATTCACCATCGCCCTTAGCGAGATCATTCCACACTATAACCATTGCAATACATCTGGCGAGTCCGATCATTATCAATCCGGCCATATACTCGGGATAATTTCTTAAAAAAAGTACAGCAAGCAAAAACATAAGAATTGGTCCGATAATCCAGTTTTGAACTAATGACAAAGAAAGTATTCTTACATCTTTGAAAACATTGCCTAATTTTTCGTAACGCACTTTTGCAAGCGGCGGATACATCATTAATATTAATCCTATTGCAATCGGAATATTGGTTGTTCCAACCTGGAACAGACTCCAGAAGTGTGTAATTTTCGGAATAAGGTAACCGGAAAAAACACCGAGAAACATAGCTAAGAAAATCCATAGAGTTAAAAATCTGTCTAAAAATTTCAGCTTTTTCCTTTTAACGGGCATAATAATTTCCTTTTAAGAATATCTTTGCAGATCGGAGTATGAAGTTCTTTCGTTTTTTAAGAGTTATTATGAGCATTGTTTACCTCCATAAGAAATTTCTCTATTCTATCTTTTATCTCATCTCTTGCCCTTTCGAACTCTTTTAATATCTCTTTTTCGGTTCCGACAGCTTTTGCAGGGTCATCGATGGGCCAATGGATATGTCTGATTTCAGGCGGTGTTACCGGGCATAATGCTTCTGCGTTTCCGCATAGAGTAATGATTATATCCATCTGTCTGAGCAGATTTTCATTAATATGTTTTGATTGTTGACCGGAAATATCAATTCCAATCTTTTTCATAACTTTTATAGCATAACGGTTGATACCTGTCGGTATAAGACCGGCACTGAAAGATTCTATAAGTCCCGCTCCCAGCTTTTTCGCTATTCCTTCAGCCATTTGTGAGCGGCAGGAGTTTCCCGTGCATAAAAACATGACCTTAAGCATTTATACCTCCATGGCTTAGCTGTTTATTGTGCAGCGGTTTCATTAAGATTTACACAAAATCTTTATATCCTGTTTGGCAATCTCCTTTAATCTCTTTTTGTCTTCCTGAATTAGGGAATCATCCTTGAGACACAAAAGAAGCTTCAGAAAGTCGAGATTATAGTTGTTTATTACATTATTTGACAGTTTATAGAACGTCCATGTTCCGTTTTTTCTGCATTCAACAAGTCCTGCGGTTTTCAGTATTCCAAGATGCTTCGAGACTGTTGACTGCTTCATGTCCAATATATCCATTAACTGACAAACGCAGAATTCCCCTTTTTCAAGAAGTTTCAATATTCTTATCCTTGTCTCATCGGATATTGCTTTTGCCTGTAAAACGAAATCTCTCAATATAGCCTCCTTATTCTTTCATCACGATATAATAATATAACGAAAATCGGTTTTGTCAAGTGGATATTGCAGCGGAAGTTTCGCTCAAATGCGGACAAAAAGAGAAAAGAGCACAGGCAGGATGCCTGCGATACATTAAAGAAACTGAGATTGCTTCGCTTCGCTCGCAATGACGGAGGGGGAAAATGCTTACGATGACAGAGAGAAAATATCTATGGCAATGACTTTTTCCTTCTGTCACTGCGAGGCCGAAGGCCGCGGCAGTCTCAGTATATCATAGACATCCTGCCTGTGGTGAGATTGTTTCACTGCAAGCGAGTCTGTTGATAAACTCCTATTTGTCATTGCGAGCACCGAAAGGTGCGTGGCAATCCCTTTATTATCAACGTTTTTTGAGATTGTTCCGTCACTCTATTCCCGGCAATAACATTTATCAACAGGCTCAAGCAAAGCGAAGTAATCCATCCTTAGGCCGCTTAGGAAACATAAATTGCAGAATAGTTGTGAATCTGTTTATTATTTAGTAGTCTCATAATTTTAATATCCTTTAGGGTCTAATTCCCCTCAGTTTGCTGCGAGTAATGTACCGAATAGAGAAGTTGATACCCTGCTGCTTGCGGCGGGGTAGTTCATTTCAGCTGTCATCTGAGTGTTACTGCTCTGGCAAGCAGCTTTCCGAAACGCAAATAAGAGATAATAAAATTATTTATGGGTGCAGGACTTGCCATTGGTTATGAGACGCAAGGTTTATCGAAGCACCTTTTTCATATTTTCAGATTCTTTAGATACCTCGTTGGCGGAAGTACTGAGCAGCTCTATTTTATTCGTCTGTTCTTCAGAGAGTTTATCAAGTATTTTTATTTGATGGAAAAGTCCTTCAGTGGTCTGTTTTATCTCATCGAGAGCAATTTTGATATTTTCCGAATCACCGGCAGTTTTTTTGCTCAGTTCTCTTACGGCATCGGCAACAACGGCAAAGCTTTTGCCGGCGTCACCGGCTCTCGCGGCCTCGATGGCGGCATTCAAAGAAAGAAGATTTGTTTCTCTCGCAACAGATTCGATTGAGAGTGTAATTTTGTCAATACCCTCTATCTTTTGCATGACCGTTTCACCTGCTTTAGACAGATTTTTGCCTGTTTCATAGAGTTTGTCAACCATCTTCATAAATGCCTTTGATGCGTTTTGCAATTTGCCCTGTATTCTGTCCAGATTTTCTGCAACGTTCTCTGCTGCGCTCTGCTTTTCTTCAAGTTCTTTCATCTTGTTTTGAATCTGTTCAGTCAGCTTTTTAGATTCATTGAAACGGTACATGTTAGTCATTCTGCTTGATGCAAGATGAGAAAAAAGTGTCAGAATTTGTATATCATCATCGTTAATGGGCGATTTTTTAAATTTATTGTCTATGCCGATAATTCCAAAAGGTCTGTCATTTATAGTTAAAGGCAGTATTATAAACGACTTTGATCTGATGGCTCTTATTTTTGCAATCTCTCTTGAAACTCTGTATTCAGGTGGAAGTTTATCGTTCTTTTTTACCCAGTACGGTTTCATATTGGAATATGCTAAAAATAATACGCCGCTGCTTTTATCTATCGGAGCTTTTATTGATTCAAGCGGTTCCCCCTGATTTCCAATAGATTTTACGCATTGAAGCCATCCGTCCCGACTAATTAATATGTTGATCCTGTCAAAGCCAAGGATTTCGTGGGCGGCATAAGCAATTTTATTGTAAAGATCTTTTGTAGTTTCTGCTGTTACCAACGCAGCGGCAATTTTTGTAAGACCGGCAGCTTGCTGTTTGTAGCCTTTCTTTTTCTTGCTGAATAACTTCATTATCGATATATGCATTTTTACCTCCGTGTCAATCTGTTTTGCAAAAATCCAGAAGTTTTGCCGGTATTTCGTTAAGCGGCAGTACAATATCGGCAGCACCGAGAGCTATTGCCTCAGCCGGCATACCGAAAACAACGCAGCTTTCTTTGTTCTGAGCTATCGTTTTTGCACCCGCTTGCTTCATTTTCAATAATCCGTCGGCACCGTCTCTGCCCATTCCGGTGAATATTGCTCCGACTGCATTTACGCCTGCATATTTTGCAGCAGAATTAAATAGGATGTCCACCGCGGGACGTTGATGATTAACTAACGGACCATCGGTTATTCTTACGATATATCTTGCTCCGCTTCTTGTCAGTATCATATGAAAATTTCCGGGTGCAATAAGAGCGGTTCCAGGTAAAACAGGATCTCCGTCCGATGCTTCTTTGACGGCAAGTTGAGATATGGAATCAACCTGTTCGGCATAGCTTTTTGTGAACAAGGGCGGCATATGCTGAACAACCACTATGCCTGGGGTTGCCTTAGGCATATGACTTAAAACAAAGCGCAGCGCTTCGGTTCCTCCCGTTGAGGCTCCAAGGGCAATTATCTTATTTGTGGTCTGTTTTAGCGAAAGTGAAGATGTTATTTTAACATTATCGCCGGAAGCTCTCTGTTGTCTCAGTCTTATAATCTTTTTGATGTCAACCGTACTTGCAGCTCTTATTTTTTCGATAAGCTGCTCACTCATCTGTCCGACTGTGAATGATGAGCCCGGCTTAGCCATTACTTCGACAGCTCCGAGACCAAGTGCCTGCATAGCAATTTTGCTTCCTTTGGGAGTCAGAGAGCTCACAATAATAACAGGAAGGGGATAAAATTTCATAAGTTTGCTCAAAAAGGTGATTCCATCCATGCGGGGCATTTCAACATCAAGCGTCACTACATCCGGCTTAAGCCGTACAATCATATCTCTGGCAACAAACGGATCCGGAGCATCGCCAACAACCTCTATATCGGGTGCTTTTGCGAGTTCCATTTTGAATATTTTTCTGACAACCGCCGAATCGTCAACAATTATAACCTTAATCATGCCTGCTCTCCCTCAACTGTACGGATACCAATCATATTTTCTTATCCGTTCGGCAAGAATTATTGCTGCTTCGTTAGTATGATTGAAATATACAAGCTTCCTGCCTGACGTTCCTCCTGCATCAACGCCGGCAAGCTTGACGCCAAGCCGCTTAAGCGTCTTTTTTGCCTGTTCGACGTTGGCCTGTCCCGTAGATTCACCGGGGTTATCCGAACCGCCGAAGATTTTAGATACAATATCATTTTTCGTTGATCCAAACTGGATCATAGCATTGTAAATAGATAATATTGACACATTTCCATACTTGACGGTTGCATTATCGGCAGTTTCCGTTCTTGGGTACACAAAATGAACTGCTCCGCCGTAATGCAGTCTCTTGTCATGCATTGTGACCATAACTGCGCTGCCTAATACGGCATATATAATGATGGGTTCACGGGATAATATAAGATAGCCGGGTTTAATAAGTGTTTTATGTGTCGCTAAGTCATTCATTTAAAATAGGGTTGCTTCGTAAATGGCTGAATTATACTTTGTTATAAATTTTGCCATAATCGTGTCTATATTTTGCTGACTCAGATTAAACTCCTTTTGAAGATTGTTGCTTTTATAGTTTAGTCCGTCTAATGCAGTTGTAATGCCTGCAAGCATACCAAGAATATCAGATAATGCAACTATACGGGTCGTTTCGAGACTGCTTTTGAACGGATCGTGATGATACATAACCGCGTCAATTAGCTGGTCGGAAAATTTCCAGCGCGACAGAAGGGATGCACCAATCTTAGGGTGTGTTATCCCAAACAAAAGTTGCTCTCTTTCATCAAAACTTTTATTTTCGATTAACAGCAGCTCTTTCCTTTTTTCAGGATGCTCAGCAATGATTTTGCTGAAGACAATTTTACCGATATCCCGTAATAACGATGCGGTAAAAGCAATCTGAGGATCTTTATATCCAAAAGATTCTGCAATAATTTCAGCCAGCATTCCGCCTGCAATCGAAGAACGCCACAACTCTCCGTCTTCTGCTTCATAGCTTAATTGCTTGCCGGAAAAATATGGTTTTACCGAGTGCAGAAAGAGCATTTTTTGAACTTCGTTCGCGCCGAGATAACTTACCGCCTGTCTTATGCTTGAAAATTTTTCCCTTGTGCCGAAATAAGGAGAGTTTGCCATTTTTAGAATATAGGCAGTCAGAGCGGCGTCATAACGGATCAGATCAACAAGTTTGTTCATCGAATAAAACGGATCGGATAAAAGATGATTTATTCGCAGAATTGTCATTGGGAAGGGTCTTAAAGTATCAATTAATTCAAGTGATTTTCGCATGAATTTATTCAATCTATGATTCTCCTTTGTCCCATCATATCGATGACAAATGTTCCTGTGGCTATATCAAGATAAATCGTTCTACTTCTGGTTCCCCCAACATTTTCGCTTCTTATCGGAATAGAAAATTTTTGAAGCAGCGTCTTTGTCATTTCAAGATTTCTTTCGCCTATTCTAAATATACCTGCACTGTCCATAATATGCGAGCATCCTGCGATATCAGCTTTTAAGTTTGACAGAACAGCTCCGCATTTTTCAAGATGATTGAGCAGCACAGCAATACCGGTATCGACAAATTTACATCTGTTTATATCATTCGGCACTATTAAATGGTCGGGCAGCATAGCATGAAGCATTCCTCCTACCTTGTTCACCTTGTCATAAAGCGCAAGACCTAAGCATGAGCCGAGAGAATAAGTTACGATGGTATCTTCTTCCTTTTCAGATACCGCCATGCCTGCGATATTGGCTATCACCATATTTATCGTTTTTTGTATGTTGCAGACTTAATAAATTCAAAATTTATGCCACTGTTATATATTGATTCGGAGTGACCTATCAATAGATGTCCCTCAGGTTTTAGTGCTTTGTAAAATATGTCGAGTACATGATTGCGCATCTTTTTGTCAAAGTAGATCATTACGTTGCGGCATAAAACAAGATCAAATTTTTTGTGAAGGTCAATATCATCCTTAAGATTGAAAAATCTGAAACTGACCATCTGTTTCAGAAAGTTTTTTACCCGTATCATGCCATTATTTTCTTTGTCAAAATATCGGTTTATTAGATTTTTTGAGACATCTTTTATTGCTTCAGGCTTATATAACCCGATCTGAGCCTTTTTTATTACATCCGTCGAAATATCTGTTGCAAGAATCTTAACGCCGGCATTTAGTTTCAGCTTTCTTAATGCTTCGCTTATACATATGGCAGCAGAATACGGCTCTTCACCGGTCGAGCATCCTGCGCTCCAGACTTTTATGGTTTCATTAGCTGCCGCCTCAGGAACAATTGTATCGGCAATGAAGTCAAAATGGTCATTTTCTCTGAAAAAATAGGTTACATTTGTTGATATAGAATTTATCACTTTAGAGAACAGTTTTTTATCCTTGCCGAGTAATTTTAAAAGTTCGCCGTAATCTTTCAAGTGATATTCATTAAGATGTTTATTGAGTCTGGAAACAATCAAAGCCTTTTTTTCATCGCCAAGATAGATACCGGCAGCTTGATATACTACCGACCGCATATGATTATACTCCTCTTTTGTGATATCTGCAGTCATATTACCTCAACATTTCGATATGTTATACGTTGAAGATGGCCGCAGAAATTAAGCTTATGCAATTTTGTCAAGAGGCTGTGCTTTAAGCCTCTCTATTATTTTAGATATATCAAGAATAAGTCCAATCGTTCCGTCACCCAAAATAGCACATCCTGCAAAGTTTCGTACATTTTTCAGCATCTTGCTGAGGTTTTTTATAACAACCTCTTGTTTGCCCATGAGCTCATCTGCCATAAGACATGCTTCAATTTTATCATTTTCAACAACAATAGCCATAGCTTCAGTCGGGTCATCCGTGCCTTCATCGAGACCGAATAGTTCTTTTAATCTTATCAGCGGCAAAAGTTTATTCATGACGCTGATAACTTCTCCTTTTCCGGCAATAGTATGAATCTGTGAAACCAGAGGTCTTAACGATTGTTTTACGGAAAGAGTAGGAAGTATGTATCTTTGATCTCCTATTTTTATCAGCATACCGTCTATTATTGCAAGCGTTAAAGGCAGAATACAGCTGACTGTGGTTCCAATATTAGCTTCAGATTTTACCTCTATTCTTCCGCGCAGCCGCTCAACCGATCTTTTGACCACATCCATTCCTACGCCCCTGCCTGAAACATTTGTTATCTTGCCGGCGGTTGAGAAACCGGGCATAAAAATCAGTTTATAAATTTCATTATCTGTCAAGTTATGACCCGGTTTAACAAGACCTTTTTCTATGGCTTTGGATAAGATTTTTTCTTTATCCAGCCCTTTCCCGTCATCGGTTGCCTCAATAACAATATCTCCGCCTCTGCGAAACGCGCTTATTTTCAACAGACCCGTTTCAGGCTTGTCCCGCATGACACGTTCTTCAGTTGTTTCGATACCATGATCACAAGAATTTCTTACGATATGCACCAATGGGTCATATAATTCATCCACCATATTCCGATCAATCTCTGTGTCTTCACCTTCAAATATCACTTCAATTTTTTTGTTAGACTTAACGGAAAGGTCCCTGACAAGTCTTTTCATTTTTTGAAATACTGATTTTACGGCAACCATTCTCATAGACATACCTACATCCTGCAAAGTTGCCACAATTCTTTTCATCTGAGCTACATCTTTCACGAGTCTGCCATCTGATGACGATAGACTCGGATTTTGAACAATCATATGCTGCGTGATTACAAGCTCTCCAATCATATCCATAAGATTATCAAGCTTGTCGGT
The DNA here is from genome assembly GCA_913009765.1 of uncultured candidate division Zixibacteria bacterium. The sequence continues at coordinate 17,339 of CAJVYT010000013.1, read as the reverse complement.
GCCGACTTTTACAAACTTCTCAATCTTTCTTGTCTTACTCTGCTGAAGTTTTTGAGTATCTAAAGCGTTTTTCACAGATTTTTCGTTAACTGCACCTTTTTCAATAAGCAATTCACCTATCTTTTTGTCGGAAATCGTTTGGTCTTTCAAGGCGGCATCTATATCCGCTTCGTTAACTGCACCTTTTTCAATAAGCAATTCACCTATCTTTTTAGTGCCGTTTACATTCTTTATTTTGTCAACAAACCGATTGACAGCATTTGTGTCGTAAAAGGGCGATCTGTTTTCAGATATAGACATATCAATCGCTTTCAGCATTGCCCTTAGAATATCAACACCTTCAAAAATCACATCCGCAACGGTTTGACTGTGAGACATTTCCCCGTTTCTTATATTATCGAGAAGATTCTCAAGATTATGTGCAACTAAAGTGACTTCAGGCAGATTCAAAAATCCCGATGTTCCTTTTATTGTATGAAAAGGTCTGAAAATTGCATTGATTATATCGTTGTCCTGCTGATTGTCTTCCCATTCAAGCATATTGCCCTCTATGCTGTCAAGATGGTCGGCGGATTCATCCAGAAACCCCCTGAGAAGCTCAATATCTTCATCGGATAACGAAAACGGTTTAGCGGTTTCAGTCGCTCCGGTTGCAGCTGATTTTTCTTCTGCAGATTCGGGTTCTGCAGGTTTGTGGGGTTTCTGCTTTTTGTCGGCTGCAGATGCTGCAGGCATTGCATTATCGCCTGACATTAGATTTTCAACGGCAACTTTGAGATCATCGAGCTGTTTATCCTTGTTCGAAAATTCAGTGATAATGATGTCATTAACAACATCGGTTACGGCGGATTTTTCGGGTGAGTCATGCAGTGAATCCAAAAGCCGCAATATTTTGCCGCAGCCGGAAAGATCACCTGTGTACATCATTACGGCCTCTTGTGCTATCTGATTTTTGATATTATCTGCATCGCTTGCCATGAGTTCCCTCCATATCGGCTTAATCAATATTATTTTACAAATTTTGTCAGAAAAGTCAAATATATGAACTTTCTTTGCCGTACGACGCAGAATTTAAGCTGATATTCAGGTAACATTATCTGTTTTCTTGACAATCGATCAAAACAATGGTTATATAGTTGCAGATCAGAAGAGAATAGATATAATTGAACACGGATTGATTCTGATGCTGCACAGATTATTAAATTCTTTTTTAAACAATGCGAAGGAGATATGACTTTGAGATTCAGGATAATCGTTTATAGATTATACGAAAGTGCCTTAAATATACAGTATGGAAAATAACGAATCTCTTTTAAAACAACTCAATGTTTCCTTCAGACAGGTTATAGATGCATCAAACCGACTTGAGAAAAGCTATAATGATCTCAAAATACATGCAGATAATCTCTCTAAACAGCTGACGCTTAATAAGGGATTTTTGGATCAACTGCTTTCCAGTCTTACAAATGCCGTTATCGATTTTGATCAGAGTGGAAATATCAGGCGAATGAATCATTCTGCGCTGCAGCTTTTCAGCATAAAAGAGCCGAAAAATATCAATGCTAACCTTCTGTTAAAACAGTTGCCTGATATGGATGATATTTTAAAAAGCAGTATGCCTGTTTTAAAGAGAAAGATATCTTTTTCTGTGAAAGGTGAAGAAAAAACCGCACTTATGAGCTATTTTCCTACGAGATACGAAACTCAAACGGGCGGTACGCTGATTTTTGATGATGTGAGTGAACTTGAAACCGCAAATCGGAAGATAAAGCATCAGGAACAGTTGGCCGCGATTGGCCAAATGGCAAGTCAGCTTGCCCATCAGCTGCGCAATCCTCTTGGCAGCATTGAGTTGTTCAACTCGCTTTTGCTTGACGATTTAACGGGTGATCTTGGAGATATTGCTGTAAATATCGGAACTGCCGTTTTGCATATGAATCAGATATTGACGAACCTGTTGAATTTTGCCGGGGATACGGATCTGTTCATAGAATCATGCGACTTGTCGGTTTTAATTACCGAGATTTTAAATGAGTACAAGCTGAATATGAAAAAAAAGAAGATAGTCATCAAGAAGAGGCTTTTTCATAAAGAGGTTAAAACAGACAAACTGCTTCTGAAAGAAGCGTTAGCGAATATTTTGCTGAATGCGATTGATGTGTCGGAGCATTCCACTATTTTTGTTAATATGCTTAAAAATCCTCTGACTATAGAGATAGCAGATCAAGGCAGAGGTATATCGGATAATGCAGCAGGCAAAATTTTTGATCCGTTTTTTACAACCAAGCATCAAGGCACCGGTCTCGGTCTTGCAATAGTAAAGAAATATACTAATCTTATCGGTGTCGCTATAAAGTTTAAAACTTCCTCAAGCGGAACAACTTTTTATTTCAGATGGCAATCCTGAGTGCCGATTAGAGAAAAATTTTCCTTCTCTGCGCAGAATAAAAGGCACCTTCATTAATTCTAAACGTTCCGAATCGAGAGCCCGAATCTGCCGGTAAAACGTAAATTGCAGGCAGAAACAGGACCATTTCCTGGATTTTAAACGAAACAGGAGACTAATTTGAGGCTCAGGAAGTGTTTGCAGATCAATGGAGATATTCTAAAATGAATCTTCCGATTGCGTGTGATAAGTATACATTGTTTCACTCCTGCTTAGAACAATCTTTGCTTGACATAAAGTGACGTACAGGAGGCATGAAATGAGATTTAAATTTTTTCTGATATCATTGTTGGTGTTGTCGGCCGGCTGCTCAGCAAAACAGCCGATTATGACATTTAACAACAGGCAGCGGAATCCAAAGATTGCCGAACATGCTGCTGTACAAAAATTTACTCAAAACAACGGTTCTTTGTACAACGGTTCGGGATCGCTTTTTAGTGATATTAAGGCTCACAATATAGGTGATCTCGTGACAATAGTAGTTGATGAATCTGCATCATCATTAAATGATGCAGTGCTCCAGAATTCCAAGAAGTATAATAGCGGATTGACATTAAAGAAGCTGTTTGGTGTAGAATCGAGAATATGGCGGGCTGCCGATGTCAACCCTTCCGGAACATATAAAGGATATTCCGTTCCAAAATCGGGAGACAGTAATAACCTTCTTGATTTAGGCAGCAGTTCGGCTTTTAAAGGATCTGCTAAAAATAGCAGAACCAATGCACTCAGTGCGAAAATCGAAGCTCGCATTATTGCAATTTTACCGAATAATATCTACAGAATTCAGGGCAGAAAAATTGTACATTCCGACGGTGAAACTCACACTTTAATTGTATCGGGATTAGTTAGGAGTGCCGATATTGCAAGCAGCAACAGTATAGGTTCGGAATATATTGCAGACGAAATCGTGACATATGACGGAAGAGGAGTTGTAACAAATGGTACTAAAAAAGGATTTTTGGCAAGCATACTTGACGCTATTCTTCCTTTTTAGCGGTAGTTTATTAAGTGTAAACTACTGCTATGCAGTGAAGATCGGTGATATAAGTTCAATAGAAGGCACAAGAAGCAATCAGCTTGTCGGATACGGTCTTATTGCCGGATTGCAGGGAACGGGTGATGGAACAAGTTCGAAGTTTACCGTCTATTCGATTGCCAATATGTTGAAAAAAATGGGTGTAGCGCTTTCGAATACCGATATATCATCTCTTCAGCCTAAGAACATTGCCGCTGTTATGGTTACTGCTACATTGCCGCCTTTTGCACAAAATGGACAGAAAATTGATGTAACCGTTTCATCTATCGGCGACGCAAAGAGTCTGCAGGGCGGAACGCTTCTCCAAACTCCCCTCAAGGCCGCCAATGGAAAGGTTTATGCAGTTGCTCAGGGAGCAGTATCAATAGGCGGATACAATATAGGCGGAGGCGGCGGAGGCGGCTCATCGCGCAAGAATCATGCTACCGCAGGAAGGGTTCCGTATGGTGCAATTGTCGAACGATCTGTTCCGAGCAGAATGTTGAGTCATCATAATACGGTCAATATTCTGCTTGATAGGCCTGATTTTACAACGGCAAACAATGTAGCAGGCGCAATTAACAATAGATTCGGCACTGACACGGCAACAGCGAGAAACCCCGAAGATATTGCCGTCAAGCTGCCGGATTCATATCTTGATAATCCGGTGGCATTTATAAGCAGGATTGAAAATATAGATGTATCTATGCATACAGTTGCAAAGGTTGTTCTTGATGAGAGGACAGGTACTATAGTAATCGGCGGAGATGTTAGAATATTGCCGGTGGCTGTGTCCCAGGGTTCCTTATCCGTAACGATAACCAATCAGACTGAAGTCTCTCAACCGCTGCCCTTGTCGAAAGGCCAAACCGTGATAGTTCCAAAAAAATCTATAAAAGTAACAGAGCAGAAAGGTCACTTCTTTGAACTTAATCAATCAACAGTTGCAGCTTTGGTGAGAGCGCTAAATGCAATGGATGTGACACCGCGTGATATGATAGCGATATTTCAGGCTATAGCTGCTGCAGGTGCGTTAGAAGCTAAATTGGAGATTATATGACAGGCGGCGCTCAGCTAAATCCGGTTCAAAAATCGTTAACCCATCGACCTGAGAACCGTTCCATTAAAGAACAGGCTCAAAAGTTTGAAGCGATATTTATACAGCAGATGCTTGAAAAGATGGTTCCCGTTGACCCTCTGCTTAAAAATAGTCCGGGAAACTCAATTTATAGATCTATGTGGATCGATTCGATTTCCGAATTAATGGCAAAAAGCGGCAGTTTCGGTATAGCAAAGCTTCTTGTTAAAAGTCTGGATGGCACTTATAATGAACATAGGCATGACAAGACAGTAAACACTAAATACAGATTGCCCTCAGGTTTGATAAAAACTGCTAATGAATATAGGCACAACAAGGCAGTAAACACTAAATACAGATTGCCCTCAGGTTTGATAAAAACTGCCGTAAAAGCATACTCAGGCTTTAGTCGGATTGTAATAGCAAAAAAAGATGCTGCAGGTCGATAATCGTTTCGGTAATGCATTAAAGATAGTGAGAAAAATGCCGATAGTATATGTAAAGCAATTGGATATTTTGTTAAGGGAAAAATTGGAGGCGATATTATGAAGATAACCGATTATAGTCAGATAACAGCTAAATATTTGAGAAATGAGAAGGCGGAAGCAAAAACTGCTGTAAAAAAGCAGAATAGTGCGGCCGGGCAAACGGAGAAGACTGATAATCTGGAAAATGATAAGGTAGAGATATCATTGTATGCTATGGGAGCCCGAAGCATTGCCGCCGATAATAAGAATTTTGAACTGCGTGTTGATCAACTAAGACAAGCCGTTCAAAATGGGAAATATACTATTAATGCGGAAAAGATTGCTAAACTTATGTTGGGAATATGATAAAAAAGACTGAGACTAAACAATTGTTATGCCATATATATGATCTTTATGACGAGTTGGTGCGGTTTTTGTATGATGCCGCAAAAAAGGTTGTATCCGGTGACAAAATTGATTATTCCCGGATGGGACATATAAAGGAAAACCTTGCTGAATCTATTTTGCAAATGAGATCATTTGATACGGAAAAGTTTTCCATTCTGAAAGACAGTGAGCTTTATAATGATGTTTCGAGATTAAAAAAGAAAATAGAACTTTATAATAAGGTATCGGAGAATTTCGTTGTACTTATCTCAGATAGCGTGCAATTTTATAATAGTTTTTTGCAGACTAATAGCTCACTATACAATGATAGAGGAATTTTCTCATCAAATTTGCCGAAGGCGATCTCAGTAAAGGCATAGATGGGCGGATTGTTCGACGGTATTTCAATCGGTTTGAGCGGCCTTAATGCAGCCCAGGCGTCTCTTAATACAACTCAAAATAATATTGCCAATGCGAACACTCCAGGATACAGCAGGCAGACGGTCGATCTCGAAGAGTCATTTCCCGCTCTGGACATACCGGGCACAAGAGGAAGAGGGGTCAGCATAGGCGCCATCACATCTTCGAGGAATACACTTCTTGAAAGACGTCTGCGAACTTCCAGTGCGCTTTCATCTTATTATAAGAGCGCTTCCGGTCTGTTGAGCCGGATAGAGACGCTGTTCAACGAACCTGCCGGAACGGGTCTCAGCGGCGCGCTGAACGGTTTTTTTAACTCATGGCAGGCACTGTCAACGGACCCGTCTTCAGCTTCGGCAAGAAGCAATGTTGCCCGCAGCGCACAAACTTTGTCAACCGGATTTAAGCAGATAGACGGCCAATTATCCGATATGCTGAAGCAGACCGACGATGAGGTATCGCAAAACAGTGATAAGGCAAATCTGCTGATTAAGAATATAGCATCCGTTAACGGTGAAATTGCAAATGCAGAACTTGGAGGAATTGACAGAGCTAATGGTCTGCGTGACAGGCGCGGCGAAATGCTTAAGCAGCTTTCTGAAATTTTGCCCATTGAAACATCTGAGACATCATATAAATCTTCCGGTCAATCGGAACTTTCAGTTCAGACCGGAGGTATGAGTATCATAAGCGGAAAAGAATTCCATCAGTTGAAAGCGCTAAAGACAGGCCAAAGAGATAATCTGTTTTTTATAAATTCAGGAGGTTCGCTGACCGATATAACCGACAGCGTCAAAAATGCATTAAGCGGATCTATGTCGGCACTATTTGCAATGCGGAATACGATTTCGCAATACAGATCAAAACTTGATGAGATTGCTACAGGTGTTATTAATCAGGTGAATCTCCTTCATGCTAAAGGAATGGGTCTTACCGGATACTCATCGCTTGCAAGTACAAACAGAATTAATGCAGTCGATTCTGTTTTTTCGGCAGCCTTTTTGGGACTTCCGATAGATATTACTAAGGGCAGTTTTGATGTTGTAGTTGCCGACCAAGACGGTAATCATACAACAAGTACCATAAAAATTGAGGATGGGACAACTTTTGAGAATGTGAAGGATGCTCTGAGCAATGTAAATGGGATTACGGCATATATCGATGGAGACAATCATCTTGTGGTGCAGGCGGATACAGGCAGTAAAGTCTTTCTGACTAATGATAATACCGGATTTTTGGCATCTGTCGGTATGGGAACATTTTTTACCGGAAGCGGCGCTGCCGACATAAAGGTGAATCCCCTGATGATAAACGATCCATCTAAAATTGCAGCCGGATTAACGGATAATGCCGGGGATGGACAGAATGCGGCTTCCATTGGGGGACTTGCTGACGCGCGGGTTTTGAAAAATGGAACAACTTCGGTTATGGAGCTTTATAACAGTCTCGTGGGCGATGTCGGCATAGATGGTCAGAACTATAAATCACTGCAGGATAATCAACAATCATTAACCGATCAGATAGAAAAAGAGAGAGAATCCGAAAGCGGTGTTTCTTTGAACGAAGAAGCTGCAAAACTGATAAAGTTTCAGAAGGCATTCAATGCTTCGGCAAAATTTATTACTGTAATAGATAATCTCACAACTACTATCATTGGGATGATAAGATAATGAGAATAACAGACAAACTAATATATAATAACTTTATTAATAATATAAACAAAGTTGAGCAGCAGATAAGCAATGTTAACGACGAACTTGCTACAGGAAGAAAGCTTTTATCGCCATCATCAGATCCTATAGCATTGGTACAGGCGCTCAGCATAGGAAATGAAATTGATTTATTTGATAGTTACGGCAAAAATATTGATACGGCAATAAGCCATTTGAATGTTGCGGACAGCTCGATACAGAGTGCAAGAAACGAACTGCTGAAAATAAAGAATCTGGCAATTAGCGGAGCAAACGGTACAAATGATGCCGACAGTTATAATGCACTTGCCGATAATGTTGATCAAACTCTTTTACTGCTGAAAAATATTGCAAACTCAAATTTTGAAGGTAAGTATATTTTTGCCGGAACAAAAACGGACAAACCTGCTATTACTTCAAAAGTTCAATCGGCTGCTTTTGTGTCCAATACGGGAACATTGCCTGCGGGCTCTGAGGTTTCCGTTTCAAAACGGTTTGCCGATCTTTATCAGCTTACAGACGGGAATTATACAATCTCATTTGACAGCTCGACTTCGAAAATTTCACTTACGGATTCAAATGGAAATCCGATTAGTATTGATGCGGATGGCAGAGATACTTCGCTTACCGATCACAATGATCTTGCTTCGACTGCAGCTGTTGATGGATCAAAGCCTGTTAGTTATGATACCGGATTGGGCGTTAAACTTATTTCTGATGCCGCCCCTGCGGCTGATTTTTCAATAACATTTAATTACCATAAAGGCGGGGATTTTCTCTATCAGGGCAATGACACGGCTATGCAGGCTGCTATCGGCAAAGGGTTGAGTCTGCCGTTTACCGTAACGGGTGCAGAAATATTTAAGCCTGCAAAACAATCATTAAATTCATTTAACGGACTTACCGATGCCTCAACGGGCAAAACTGCAGTAAAAAGCACGAAGCTGACTGATTTGAGATTCTTCGGCAACGAAATTGCCGATCCTTCTACTATAAGCTTTTCAGGCACCAATCACACAGGTGCTGTCGTAAACAGCCCGTCTCCTAATACATTAGGCTCAAATTCAACTGTTTCCGATTTGCTGAAGGTCATTGAAAATAGTTATGGTAATAGTGTGACTGCAGATTTCAAAGACGGTAAGATCGTTTTGAGTGATAAAAGAGGCGGAGAAAGTCAATTTACCTTCAGATTTACAGATACCGGCAGTAAAAATCTATTCGGCAATTTTCAAACGGAAAAGTCCGGAAAAGGATATGATCTGTTCAGAATCGGGGCTGATCTTAGAGATGCACTGAGAAGCGGCAATAATGAGGGAGTTGTCGGTACGCCTTCAGCCTGGTCGGGCGGTTCAACTGTTGCTATGAAAACAGGAGGTGTCTATGACGGAGCAGCTGATGACAGATGGAGTTTTACAACTGTATCAGGCACACAAATTCCGCCGGCGACAGGCACAACAACAATTGATATAACCGATAATAAAAATAACAGGGTTGCCGTTATTGATTTTACGGCAAGTTCAACAATCGTAAAAGATAAAGACGGCAATACGCTTTCTACCACCTCTGCCGCATATAGTGACGGAGAGATTTTGAATCTTCCTCACGGAGTGAATATCTCATTTTCAAATATCACTGCAGGAACTTTGTCGAACGGTGATCATTTTAGTGTTAATCTTGCCAATAAGGTTCAATCATCTATTGGACTTATAGATAAATATCTTCCTGAACTTGAGGGCAGCCTTTCTGAGGTTGGAAGTCTGACGAACAGAGCTGAAGCTCAAAAAAATCGTATTTCTACTATGACTATTTACGATAAAAAGGAAAAATCGTCTTTGATGGATGCTGATTATGCAGCCGTTATATCCCGGTATAAACAACTTCAGATTATAATGCAGGCAACATTGTCAAGTATGGCTCAGATCAGTCAGCTTAACCTGTTCAACTTTTTAAAGTAGTACAAAAATATGTGAAGATTTGAAACCGTGAAATTCGAAGGAAAAATTTTTTCTAAAGAATTGAAAAAAGCTGCCGAAATAAGAGTTAGGAGAAGTAGGAGGGAGCGATTATGACACTTGGAACGATAACAAGCCTTGGAGTTGGTTCGGGGCTGGATTTGCAAGGTATGCTGGATAAGCTTTCAAAGATAGATCAGCTTCCTGTGGTAAGAATGCGCTCACAGCTGGTTGTGCTTGACGCAAAAAAAGGCGCATATAATGATATATCAAGCAAACTGAATGCTATGAGCGGTTCGTTAAATGCTCTTGTGTCATCATTCGACAACTTTAAAACTTCAAGCAGTGATACAACAATTGCTACTGCATCAATCAGCGGTCAGGCAGCTGTTTCAAGCTATGATCTTAACGTAACTGCTCTGGCAAAAGCCGAACAGTTTCAATCCAACGGATTTGCAGCAGATACAACACCCCTTTCTGCCGGCACCTTTAGTTTTAGTATAGGAGGAGGGGTTACTTACAGCATAGCGACTGATTCCGATACTGCGGACTCATCAGAACCGTCAACACCGGCAGAATTGACAGCCGCTATCAATAATCTGAAAAGCGGTGCCACTGCTACACTTATCAATACCGGCGCAGCATCCAATCCTTATGTTATACAGCTTTCAGCTCCATCCGGAACCGCAAATACAATAACAATCAACAGTACTCCTACCGGTGTGAGTTTTACTCAAACGCAGGCTGCAGCAGATCTTTCGATGACAATTAATGGTCTATCAGTTACAAAATCATCAAACAATGTTGGAGATCTCGTAACCGGTCTCCAATTTAATATCGTTGCTATAGGATCGGCAACAATATCGGTTTCCAATGATGACTCCAATATATCAACTATGGTAAAGAATATTGTAGATGATTACAACAGTTTCAAAAAAACCTATGATAACGCAACTCATTATTCCAGTGATCCGAGACAGCAGGGTGTACTAATGACAGACGGGAACATTAAACAGGTTTTAGACAGAGTTGAATCTCCATTCACAAACTATAAAGCTGAAGGCAAATTTCACTCTCTTGCCGATATTGGTGTTACAAGAAATGATGATGGTACGTATTCTTTTGATTCTTCAAAACTTGATACTGAGCTGGTATCCAATAGAGATGATGTTAAGCAGCTTTTGATTGGAGACGGCTCAAGCGGTTCGGACAGTTTCTTCGGGCATCTTTCAACAGTTCTTGATTCCGTTTTGTCGTCAAACGGACCGATAAGCTCTGAAACAGGGCTTTTTGATACTCAAGAAAGTGTTCTCAATACTCAGATCAGTCAGACAGAGAGTTTTCTGCAAAAACAGCAGAGTCTTTTAGAGATGCAATTTGCAAACCTGGATACTGTTCTCGGTAAACTGAAGGGAATCGGAAACTATTTAACTATGCAGATTGATAGTTTTACAAAAATTAGCGGTGGAAGCTGAAATGTCAATAAAGATAGGCGCGGATATAAGTAATTTTTCATCTTTGCGGGGATCTGTCTCAAAATCATCTCAGAAGTCTATGGTAAAAAGTGAGGTAGTGCAGACGCGTAAAGGAAAGGCTGCAGCTCAGTCCAACAGTGTAGAAGGAAATCTTAAGAAACAGGATATTCAGCATATAGATAGAAAAATAAACAGCTTAAATCTGTTATCGCAAAAAATACAATTTTCATTTTCAAAGGAATTGGGAATGCTTTATGTAAAGGTGATAGATACTAAGACCGGTACCGTAATCGGGCAGATACCCCCGAAAGCGATAATGCGTTTTGAAGAAAGTATGAGAGAAATGATAGGAGTTATCTTTGATAAAAAAGAATAAGGAGAAAAAATGACCAATTCGCAGGCGTATAAACGATATAACAGTGTACTGTATAGAGGTATTAGCGATCCTAAGCAGATTGTATCACTTCTTTTTGCCGCCTCTCTCAAGGAGACCGCAGAAGCAAGAATTAAACTTGAAAATGGCAACAAATTGGAGTTGACTGACAATATAAACAGATCGGTTGAGATACTTGCCGCATTGCGCGACAGCATCGATGAAAGTAGTGACAAGGAGACCGTTAATTATTTGAGGGCGTTGTATGACTGGCTTATTGGTAAACTTCTTGATGGATTTAGAATGAGCAACATAAAGGATATCGAAATTGTGGAACGATATCTTTCGGAAATTCATAAGATATGGAATGGCGATGTAAACAGCGGTAAAGATGAACAGTCGAAGCGCTCTGTTGGATAGCACAGACCTTCTTGACCGGCTGTCTGAAGACAACAGATGGGATACTCTTGAGGAAAAATTGCATATAATGGAGAAAGAGCTCAGGAATAATCAAAATATTAACGTAAAGACATTAAAACAGATTCTCGCCAAAATAGAAACGATGCAGGCGAAAGCAACTCAAAAAAGAGAAGAGATAAAAGAAGAGATCATCAAAATAAAGAGAAAAAGAAGGACGGTGGAAAAATACCGGCCAAAAAATTCCAGAGAAATCTATTCGCAGTGACAGAGGGAAAAAGTCATTGCGAGCGAAGCGAAGCAATCTCACCACAGGCAAGATGCCTATGATACACTGAGACTGCCGCGGCCTACGGCCTCGCAGTGACAAAAGAAGGAAGGTCATTGCGAGCGAAGCGAAGCAATCTCAGTTTCTTTAATGTATCACAGGCATCCTGCCTGTGTTCTCTTTTCTTCTGTTCCGCATTTGGAAAAGATTTTTTAGTCTTTTCTCATCAGCGGTGACTTTTTGCATAGGTCAGACTAAGTGATAACTGTTGTAATATTGCGTACTGTTTTTCTTTGCATTCAAGATGCAAAAAGAGCGCTACCTGCATGGTTGTAACCTTTTTCGCAACACATGCGCGAAGCAAAAGACAAACAGGGTTGCGGCAGGTATTGCTCAGCCTGACCTCATTTTCGATTGTTCAAAAAAGTAGAAAAGAAGAGAGAGATTGCCGCGCTCTGCTCATAAAACATCCTAAGGGACGTCCTTTAGCTTCTGCTGCGCCGGCAGTAACCGGTTTTACATTTAACATTCTCTTCCTGAGATGAGTTAATCAATTTCACTATTGCAATCAAAAAAGCTTCGACTATTATAAAAAGGGCTGTTTCGGCAGCAGCGTAAAAAATTTAAAGGCACAATCGGGATCGGGTCTTGGATTGCTTTCTTCCTGAAATTTGTCAGACATTGATTGTTAGTATTAGATTTCGGATCAAAAAAGTTCAGGATTTAAGTGACCGTTGATAAATGTTATGCGAGGGAATGAAATAACCGAAGCAGTCTCAGTGTATCATAGGCATCTTGCCTGTGGTGAGATTGCTTCGCTTTGCTCGCAATGACAAGAAAAAGTTGCTCGCAATGACGGAGGGAAAAATACTCGCAATGATGGAGGGAAATGCTTGCAATGACATTTTTCAACAGGCTCTTAATATCCGACCCTGTTACTGCATGAGGAAAAAAAGATAGTTTATGGCTTATACTGCAATGCCCCATTCATATATAAGCGATGCTGTAATCGTAGCAGGCGGTTTGATTACGCTTGGTATTTTAATAATACCGCTTCCATCATTTTTGTTGGATTTTGCAATAAGTTTGAGCTTTGCTACTGCAATTCTCATACTTTTTGTAACAATTTATATTGCAAAGCCTCTTGAGTTCTCAACATTTCCATCACTTCTGCTTATAGTCACCATTTATCGGCTTGCACTTAATGTTGCAACAACGAGGGCAATACTGCTGCACGGTCACGCTTCTTCTTCAGCGGCCGGTCATATCATACAGGCATTTGGTTTTACCGTTGTAGGAGGAAATTTCGTTGTTGGAATTATTGTATTTTCCATCCTTGTGATAATAAATTTTATTGTTATTACAAAAGGCGCAACAAGAATAGCGGAGGTCACCGCACGTTTCACACTCGATGCAATGCCGGGTAAACAGATGAGCATAGATGCGGATCTCAATGCAGGATTAATTGATGAAGCGGGGGCAAAGATAAGAAGAGAATCCGTATCGAAAGAGGCGGATTTTTACGGAGCTATGGATGGAGCAAGCAAATTTGTAAGAGGTGATGCCATTGCCAGTCTGCTTATTACGTCAATAAATATTGTAGGCGGCATAATTATCGGTGTCGTTCAATATAGTATGCCTATATCTGCTGCTGTAAACAGATTTACGGTATTGACGGTAGGTGACGGTCTTGTAAGTCAGCTTCCTGCGCTTATAATCAGCAGTGCTGCCGGACTTGTTATATCGAGAACTTCCTCGGGAGAAGCAGATCTTCCTTCGAGTCTTACAAAGCAGCTGTTCGGTCATTCCAAATCGGTTGCCATAAGTGCAGGCATTCTCTTTGCTCTTGCGCTTATACCGGGTTTTCCAAAAATTCCCATATTGGCGTTTGCGGCTATAATGGCAGGTTCCGCATATGTAAATTATCAAACCGGAAATAAGATATTGGCAAAAGAGAAAGAAGAAAGTGAGCAGAAAAAGGAGAAAACAGAGATCAAAACAGAAAATATATCGGATCTTTTGAAAGTTGATATGCTTGGGCTTGAGGTTGGTTACGGATTAATTTCTCTGGTTAATCCCGATGAAGGCGGAAATCTTCTCGAAAGAATCAGAGGCATAAGACATCAACTGGCGCTGGAAATGGGTATTATTGTTCCACCTGTGAGAATCAGAGATAATCTTGAGATCGACAAAAATGAGTACATTTTCCTGATAAATGGATCGGAAGTTGCAAAATACACCGTACTGCCCGATAAATTTCTTGCAATGGGCGGTATCGGAACGCTTGATGGCGCTGTTCCGACACATGAACCCTCCTTTGGTCTTGAAGCATATTGGGTTAGTAAATCCGATCAGCAAAACGCCCTGAAACATGGCTATACAGTTGTGGACCCATCCACGGTTATCGCCACTCATGTGTCGGAAATTGTTAAGAATCACGCTGCGGAGCTTCTCACAAGACAGGATGTTCAAAAGCTGCTTGATACATTAAAGGAGCAATACCCGAAGGTTGTTGAAGATCTTGTGCCCAAGACATTGTCTCTTGGAGTAGTTCAAAAGGTGCTGAAAAATCTGCTTAACAGTGGTATTTCGATAAGAAATTTGTTGATTGTCTGTGAAACGTTATCCGACTATGCGGCTTATACGCAAAACCCCGATCTTTTGACTGAGCAGGTGAGGGCTGCCCTGTCCCGTATTATAACCGATCACCTTAAGGATCAGGACGGAAAACTCCATACGATATTTGCTTCACCTGAAGTTGAAAAAAAGATAGAAGATGCCGTAAAGGGCACAAACAAGCTTTATCTATCGCTGCAGGCCGACGAGGCAGATAAAATTGTAAAGACTGCTTCTGCACTGATGAAGAAGGCAAACGAAGCAGGTAAGGACGCAATTCTGATTGTGAATCCAAAGATAAGGCAGCCGCTTGAGGACTTCCTGAGAAGATCTATCAAAAACGTTCATGTTCTTTCATTTGCCGAGATATCGGATAATGCAACTATCGAATCGGTTGGTATGATAAGTTGAGATACAGAACATATCTCGCTAAATCGCAGGATGAAGCGTTAAAGAAGATCAAAGATGACCTTGGATTGAATGCTGTAATAATTTCGGTAAAAAAGGTGAATAAGCGTTCATTTCCGTATTGGATTATTCCAAAGAAATATATTGAAGTTGTGGCAGCCATTGATGACAGCACTCAATCCAAAACAAACCCGATATACAAAAGGGAAGACGTTGCGAGATTGGTTTATGAAAGAAATATCTCAAAAGAGCTGTCCGAAATTAAAAAGACTATTGCAGCTAATTTTTCCAATATAGATTTTATGGATGCAGTAGAGCGGATAAGGGCAGATCTCTCGATTTTAAAAGATTCCATAGATGTCCATAAAGATGAATCCATTCCGTTTGAGCTGCGCGATCATCTTAGAAAGATCGACAATGCAGGAATTAGTCATGATTTGTCAAGGAAATTTATACTAAATATTGCAAAACATCTGGATCACAAAGAACTGTCTGATCATCAAAAAACCAATGCATTTCTTGCAACGATGATAGCCCAGTCGATAAATGTAGAAAATATCGATTTTAATAATGACAAAAAGATTATCTGTCTTGTGGGACCGACAGGAGTTGGAAAAACTACAACAATAGCAAAATTGGCTGCGACAGCTATGATAAATTACAAAAAAGATGTGGCAATTATAACTTTGGATACATACAGAATTGCTGCTATAGAACAGCTTGCAAGTTATGCAAAAATAATGGATATACCGATAGAAGTTGCATTTGACAAGCAGGATGTAAAAAATGCAATAAAGAAATTCGACAATTATCAATTTGTGTTTATAGACACTGCTGGCAGCAGTCAAAAAGACACCGACCACATAAAAGAGATGGCAGATTCATTGCCTGGACAGAAGCTTGATATACTGCTCACACTTTCTGCAAATGTCAAAGATGAGGATATTGAAGAGAGTTATAAAAGTTTTAGTATTCTGCCGATTAAAGGCACTGTATTTACCAAAATTGATGAGGCAAATCATCTCGGATCGATATTCAATATATCGTTCAAAAGCAAGCTTCCGGTCTATTTCCTGACTACAGGTCAAAGAGTTCCCGAAGATATTATGATTCCCGAATCACTGGAAATAGCCAATCTAATCCTGCAAAATGAGTGATCAGGCAGCGAAATTAAGAAAAATGGTGGATAAAAATACTCGATATATTGCAATTACATCAGGAAAAGGCGGTGTCGGCAAGACAAATATATCGGTGAACCTGACGCTGGTGCTTGCGAAAACAGGCAAAAAGGTAATGCTTTTTGATGCCGATCTTGGTCTCTCAAGTGCAGATCTGATTCTGGGGATTTATCCAGAGTACAGCATGAACGATCTCATAGAAGGCAGAAAACAGCTTTCTGAGATTTGCCTTCCAATATCAGCTAATGCGGTACTGGTTCCGGCCGGATCAGGTTTTGAAAAGCTTGCAGACATAACGGATAAAAAATTTTCATTTATCGAAAATCAGCTTTCCGATATGGAGGCTCCCGATTATATTTTGATAGATACTGCGGCAGGTATAGGAAGGAATGTAACGCGCTTTTTGGATGTAGCAGATGAGATAATTATCGTGTTGACCCCTGAGCCTACCTCGATAACCGATGCCTATGTGATGATAAAACTATTAAAAAAGAGGAATAAAAATACCATAAATCTTGTGATCAATATGGCAAAAAATGAAAATGAAGCTGAAGATATTTTTGAACATATCAGAGCAATAAGTGAGAAATTCCTCAATTTTACGCCTGGATATCTCGGATTTTGTCCGGAAGACATTCTTCTTTCAAAGACGGTAAGAAAAAGAGAGGCAATAATTAATGCCTTTCCGTACGCATCGTTTTCAAGACAGATTGTAAAAATAGCAGGAAAGATAAACATGCAGCCGATAAAGCAAAAGAAAAGTCTTGCGGATTTTATGAAACACCTGTTTGTAGGATGAGTGATGCAATCGGATTTGAACTTTTAATCTGAATTGAATGTTCGGAATTAATAGAGGTGTCCTAAAATACGGAAATCCTGCACTCCGTCATCGTGAGTATTTTCCCCTCTGTCATGATATTTATCAACAGTTTTATCGTTTATGAAAGAGTTATGTAAAATGTTGAGACGCTGTTGATAAATGTCATTGCGGGAAATTAACTGATGAAGCAATCTCAAAAAATGTTGATAATAAAGGCGTTGCAACAAGCCTTTTGATTTCGGGATCAACAATTAAGAGTTTTTCAACAGCCTGTCAACATTAGACATTTCTCTTTTCTTCTAATGCTTTTACTATTGTTTTGCCCATC
>CAJVYT010000012.1 GCA_913009765.1 uncultured candidate division Zixibacteria bacterium | reverse complement strand
GGTGAGAATCGACTGATGTGACATACGATGTTACTGAAGAAGATACAACGAGGGGTGTTGTTGTTTTTTTTTTTTTGTTGTTTTTTATTTGTTTTTTTTTTTTTTCAAGCAGAAGACGGCATACGAGATATATCAGTGTGACTGGAGTTCAGACGTGTGCTCTTCCGATCTTATTCATTCTACTTTTGAATTGTGGAAATTCAGAGATGGTCTTTTCAAATTTTTTGTAGTCTTCTGATTTGTCTAATGCCCATATCATATATAGATTTAAGTATGATAAGTCCATCTTATTATCATCTATATATCTAATAGTTTCTGAATCAAATGAAAGATTTGATACTATTTGCTCTTTTATCAATCCTTCTTGATGCAATTTATTTAAATGTTTTAATACTTTTTTGATTAGAATTTTTGAAAGGCTTAATATTTCTGTGTCTTTAATTTCCATATAATTATTCTCTTAAAAATTAGTTTATTAACAATAATATATAATAACACAAATCTTATATATATAAAACTTTTTGTGATTGGAAAAATGCCCTCGTCTGCTCCTACTTCCTATACAAATTTCATACGACATCACCCTAAATCCACAAATTTCTCTATACATGAAAGAATCATGAGAGAAAGAGAAATGCAATGGATTACAGAATCACTACAAAAAATATTAGCAGAAATGGCTTTAAGCCATTTCTCAAAAAAAGCCATTTCCCTGTAACTTTATGCGGGAGAGATGCTAATGATGCAAAATGACCTAAGAAACGAGAAAAAAAGTAAAAAAGTAGAAATTATTTAAAATAAGCTGTTGTAAATATACAACAAGTAGTTATATTGACAATATGGATAACAGAAAACTGTATAATCGAATTGCTGTTCTGCGTGAGGAGCGGAATATCTCCCGTAAAGAACTGGCAGAGAAAATAGGTGTAAATTTTCAGACTATCGGGTATCTGGAACGAGAGGAATACAACCCTTCGCTTGATTTGGCGTTTCGTATTTCTGAAGTATTTAAACTTCCGATAGAGATGATTTTTTCAACCGAACCGTTAAAACCGTTAAGCCAGCAGTTACTGGAAAATAAAAAACGAATGGGAGAATAATATGAGTGCGGGTAATCAGAAAAAATTAAGAAAGGAAGAAATCGTCATAAATTATGTATCATTGATTCTTCTAACTTTCATAATGTATTATGGGAAGACGCACGAGTTCGGATATACTCTTATTGGAGGTGGAGTATTTTGTCTTGCTGCAAATAGGAGTGGATTACAATGCGAGGGAATTGATATCAGCAAAATGCTTTCAGATATTGCCGGAAATATTTAAAAAATACCTATCCATCACCTCAAGTTAGAAGATTATTATCCACAAACACTTTACAAAGCTGTAGTTATTTGGGATGTTTTAGAACATCTGTATGACCCGATTGAAACTCTTAAGGCATGTGAGCGTGTTTTAGAACCTGGTGGTTTCATTTTTGCACAAGTACCAAACTTAGCAGGTCTTTCAAATAGATTCAAATCGGTAAAATGCAGGACAGGAATAAAAAACAATAATTATGGTCATTTTGGTTTTCCATGGCATCTCTTTTCGTTTAATAAGAGAAGCCTTTCGAAACTTGTGGAAGCTGTTGGTTTTACTCCTTTACATTTTGAGTCATGGTCACATCTTTACAAAGATGGAAAGTCTGGAATAATTAATAATCTTGTAATCTCAACTATTAAGAAATTCTGCTTATCAGATTATATTATTATTGTAGCCAAAAAAACTCGTAGTTAATTATATGAAATTGTTTGTATTATTGTTACTTCTCTAGAATAAAAACATCGTATGGGCGGAACCCCTTAGCGGTTCCGCCTTTTTTGTAGCTTCGGTCTAATTCTAAATATAAGCAGAGAAAAATAATCATTTCATTGTAAGAGTAGTTTTAAAACAAAGAGTCGAAGCTTAATTGGTTCCGACTCATTGTTTATAAAAATCTGTTTAATACCAATTATATTGATTCAGTAGTAGCATCAGCTGACATATCTTTTACTTGCTTGGCAACTTCTGCATCAGTATCCCATGGAGGGAGAACTTTTGTAAGCACCCATAGAATCCCAATTGGGGCAACTAACAAGACAACAGACACTAAGAGTCCTTCAAGACCGAAGATGTCAAGTTTGTAAGTCGTCAATCCTCTAAAAGATTTCGAAAATAATTGTCCGCCTATGACAACATTCCAACGGGTTGAGAAAATACCAACTTGTACTAATATAGCAGAGATAAAATATATCATACGGCGTAATTCATCAGGGAGTTTTCCAAACCGTCCGAATATCAATCCTAACATAGGGATTAGAGAACCAATTATAATCTGGGTAATAATTAGAGAAATAAATAGTCGGTTAGAAATCATTTGAGAGAGAATGGTTATCGACTCTTCGGATTCATATAAGCGGTGGATAAAATCCAAGAGTTCTAATGTGAAGTCAACAAGCATTGTATAGAAAAGTAGTTCGGCAAGCTTGTTAAGACATTTCATACTGATAGATTTCCAGCGTATCATTGACGTAATCATAAATACAATCAACATGAGTGCTATACCTGATACAATGGCAGAGAATAAAAATACAATAGGCATCAGCACAGAACTCCACCACGGATTTGCCTTAATAGAACCAAAAATAAAGCCTACATATCCATGGAGTAAAAAGGCAGAAGGGATTCCTATGATAGTGATAATCTTGCCAATTTTGTTATCAAATGCTACTGCTTTTTCAGAAATATCAGTTGCTCCTAAGGTTAGAAGTTTATAAAGATATTTCATGAATCCTGTTTTCTCATTTGACCAAATTACAATATCTTTACGATAGTCAAACCATATTTCCAACAGTAACACAACCATCAGATACCAAGCATACACAAATCCAAACATTGCCATTGCTGATGATGAGTGTGGAGTTAAAAACATTTCAAAAGACCGTTCAGGGTGTCCAAGATGTGCAAGAAGAGGAAGAGGAGCGATAAACATGAATGCTAAGGCTGTTAATAGTGAAAGTCTGTAAATCGGTTTCAACGCCTCAACTTTAAAGACTCTTTCAAGCGATGCCAAGATAAATGCACCGGCGACTAATCCTGTCAGATATGGGTAAATAACAATTAAAATTGACCACTGTAGTTCATATTCATTCGGGAAAATATATCCCGATAAACCGGGGATACTGTTTAACAAAGGTATAATCAAAGTTAACATATTATATAACCTCCCCGTCTAAACCGGCGTAATATACTTTAGGTTTTGTATTCAGACCCGGTTTTAATGTATGAATATCATTGAATTTAAAGAATCGACGAAGT
This sequence comes from uncultured candidate division Zixibacteria bacterium, assembly GCA_913009765.1. The sequence goes on along the minus strand of CAJVYT010000012.1, from coordinate 23,564 downwards.
GGAGAACTCTTTTTTCCTTTTTCCCCAAAAATTCTTGTTTGTGTCGGACATATTTCTACACAAACCGGAAGTTTACCGTCGGTAATGCGGTGATAGCAGAAAGTACATTTGTCGGCAACTTCTGTTGTAGGATTTAGATAACGTGCTCCATACGGACATGCTTGAATACAGTAACGACATCCGACACACCATTTTGGGTCAACCAATACGACACCATCCTCTGTTGCAAATGTTGCTCCGACCGGACAAACCTGTACACATGGAGCGTTTATGCAGTGGTTACAAAGTTTTGGTACAAAGAATGTGCTGTCAATGTTTCTTTTTTCATAAATTTCGGGGTAACCGTTTATGCCACCATTAGGGCTGTCAACAATTGGTTCTCCATTTTCAGGTATAACATATCTTTCTACCCATGTACGGAAGTAGTGAGGTTCTCTCGGAACTTTGTTTTCAGTTTTACAAGCATCGGCACATCTTGCACAGCCTATACATTTATGTATATTAATTCCCATAGCATAGTTATGTTTTGAGGCATCATAGGAGCTGTTTTCTTGGGCTAAAATAGATTGTACATCAAAACTTGCAACGAGAAATAATAAGCTTGGAAGTGTTTTTGAGCAGTTTTTTAAAAATGCTCTTCTTTCAATTTCCGGACGAATTGTTTTATTTTCTTTTTTCATTAGTTTGCCTCCGGATAATGTGGGTAATGACAATCCCAGCAGAGATATCGTTCTGAATGTTCTTCAGTATTTAATTTTGGGGCATCTTTATTTACTGAAGACCCTTTTTCATGGCAATTTGCACATGTTGTATTATCAGTAGGTTTGTGTGCCTTTGAAAATTTTGGAGAGGTTTTATGACCTTTTTCAATTGTATGACACTGTGTACATGGTAAAGTGGCGTGGTGCGAAAGCATTTTTAAATTTGAAATTTCTCTATGGCATGCCGCACATTCTTCAGGAGCATTAGGCAGCAATGGGTTATGCGGGTTATGACATGACATACATGCCTTCCCCGGATTATGACGGTCGGCTATAATCTGTGGAAAACCTGACGGTCTTGAAGGATTATACCCATGGCACAAGGGACAATAACCACGTCCGCGAGGTGCATTCGGAATAAAATCTTCCGGACTATCAATGTGTTTCATAGCCGCTCCATGACAAACTTCACATGCCAATCCTTTGTGGTATGATTTTGATTTTGTCTCAACAATGTCATCATGACAATCATAGCATGCATCAGAGCCGGCATACACTTGTTCTAACGCCATATTCTCTTGTATGGCATCAGCTCGAAAATGACCCAGTTTTCCAAAAGATTCTGGAACAAACATGTCGGTGGCGGCAATGAATACACCGATGACAATAACCAGAATAATGGCTAAGGGAATCAGTTGTTGCGGAATTTTTGACATCTTCACCTGATTTTTTTTATTGCGTTTTAATTTAATTATGGTTAATTAAAACTAAAATAGTAATGATTGTCAATAATAAAATAAGAACCATAAAACTCCTATTTGCTCGCAAAATTGCATAGTGGCATTGGTGGGTGATAAAAACTTTTTATATAATACGTAAATGTAAATTATTATTTATATAAGGGTTCAGATATGAGTAGTGAATTTATTTTATTGTTAGTTTGTTTAGGGGCAGGAGTATTGTTATCTGTTTTTTTGCTAATTAAGACCATAGTTGAGGTTAGGAAAATGAGAAAGAATCAATTTGAAGAATAGATTTTGCTAATAATTAAATCTAATTATTATTAAACAAAAAACAAGGGTAGAGTATGAGTAATGAATTTATGCTGTTATTGGTCGGCTTGGGGGTTGGGGTATTAGTCTGTGCATTTTTGCTTTTGAAAATTATTGTTGAAGTCAAGAAAGCAAGAAAAGAGTTCGCGAAAATTCATGAGGAACAAATAAGACAGTTTCATAAAGAATTTATGGCAAAACGAAATAATAATAATGATGAAGATTGATAAATTTTGAGTTCTATGTGTAGTTTTAAATATACTTTTTATAAATAGTTCTAATTTATTTTTTTAGCAATGGGATAAATCTACTCCATCTCTTTGAGTTTTACATTTACAGAGCCGATTCCGCAGTGAGGAGTGATGCCTTTGTTTTGATAATATGACTGATGGTAGTCTTCAGCTTTATAGAATGTTGCCGCTTTGGTAACTTCGGTCACAACAGGTCGAGTGAAAAATTTCCCATCTTCAATCTGCTTGAGTGCATCTAAGGCTTGTGCTTTTTGATCATCATCGTTGTAGAAAATAGCCGAACGGTATTGTGTGCCGACATCAGGTCCTTGACGGTTGAGAGTAGTAGGGTCGTGGAGAGAGAAGAATACAGAAAGCAGATCAGTATAGCTGATAACATTGGGGTCATAGACAATTTCGCATACTTCGGCGTGGTTTGTTTCGGAGTAGCAGACATCCTGATAGGTTGGGTCTTCTGTATTTCCGCCCATATATCCGACAGATGTTGCCACGACACCATCTAATTCTTGAAAGATAGCTTCTACGCCCCAAAAACATCCGGCACCGAATGTTGCTTTTTTATGATTCATATTTGACACTTTTTCTCCGCTTTTTTTGCTGTCGCTTTTTTCTTTGTTGTTTGTCTCTGATGAAAATACGTTCATTCCGATAAAAATAAATATTGGAATAACTAATAATATTTTATATTTCATAATTGTCTCCTTGTTAATCATATAACAGAGGGGAGTAAAATGAGTTCCCTTATTCTATAAGTTATACTTTGATTTAGCTCAGTATGACTTAATAATCTTACTTGTGTTAATATTGAAAATATTTTACATTCTTTGGAAATAAGTTAGCCGTTAACAGGAGAAACTATGACGACAAATACAACAGCAATATACAGCAAAATACAACCAAACTCAATTATAGCAGAATTAGGTCATTTAGCAGCATTTAATATAATTTTGATAATATGTTCATATCTTTCAATCATTGTTCCATTTTCACCTGTTCCTATTACCGGTCAGACATTCGGAATTTTGTTAGTTGCGATGGCACTTGGACGTGTTCGTGGAACAGCTGTTGTGATGGCATATTTGTTAGAAGGAGCGATAGGTCTGCCGGTCTTTGCGGGCGGTACTGCAGGTATTGTCAAATTTATCGGTCCTACCGGCGGGTATTTGGTCGGTTTTGCTGTATCTGCCTATTTGGTAGGCTATCTTGCCGATAAAGGATGGGATAAAAATATTGGAAAAACTACAATTGCAATGATTTTGGGTACTGCTCTAATTTTTGTAACGGGACTTGCCCAGCTTTCATTTTTTGTCCCCTCAGAAACACTTTTTGCCATGGGATTCATTCCGTTTGTTCCGGGTGCAATACTTAAGATAGCGGTCGCATCGGCTATTCTTCCGTTAGTATGGAAATTTATTGACGGTATTAAATAATAGTTCTACTGTTCTTATAAATTGTTGGAACATATAGAGATATAATGTGTTTAAGTAGTGAAAGAGACAACGCATTGATATAGGTATTATTTTGTGAAAATTGTAACAATCTTATGATTTCGTTTGAATTTCTTCGGAAATTTCATTATTATATATCAATGAAAATTATAAAATTATATAGCTACAAGGAGGTTACCTCAAGATGAAACCTACTGAATATATTTGGATGAACGGTGAAATGATTAAATGGGATGATGCCAAGATTCATGTCTGTTCCCATGTTGTCCATTACGGCTCATCAGTTTTTGAAGGAATGAGAGTCTATAAAACAGATAAAGGTTCGGTTTGTTTCAGGCTTGAAGAACATTCAGCCAGACTCTTAGATTCAGCAAAAATTTACCGAATGCCAATGCGTTGGTCAGCAGAAGAAATAGACCAAGCAACTTTAGATATTATCGGAATCAACAATTTAGCCGAAGGCTATGTTCGTCCGGTTGCATATCGCGGGTATGGTACTCTTGGAGTAGACCCGTCGAATTGTCCGGTAGATTTAGCTATTGCAGTATGGCCGTGGGGAAAATATCTTGGTGATGATGCTTTAGAAAATGGTGTTTCAGTCTGTGTTTCATCGTGGAACCGTATTGCTCCTAACACAATGCCTGCGATGGCAAAAGCGGGAGCAAACTATATGAACTCTCAGCTTATCAAACTTGAAGCGATTTCGCATGGTTATGTTGAAGGTATTGCTTTAGATGTTTATGGTAATGTTTCTGAAGGTTCGGGTGAAAATATATTTTTAGTTCGCCAAGGAACTCTGATTACTCCGACATTCTCAGCATCGATTTTGCCGGGGATAACACGCCGTTCTGTTATTAAAATTGCACAAGATTTGGGAATTAAAGTTGTTGAACAAAATATTCCTCGTGAAGCACTTTATCTTGCTGATGAAGTATTCTTTACCGGCTCGGCTGCAGAAATCACACCAATATCACAAGTAGATAAAATTAAAATAGGAAGCGGCAAATGTGGTCCTATTACAAAATCTATACAAAAAGCATTGTTTGATATTTTAGAGGGTCGTGCTGAAGATAAATATAATTGGTTGACCTATATTCCTGAATATAAAAAGGTAACAGTCTAATGAGAGTAGCGGTTGGTTCAGATCATGCCGGGTTTGAGTGGAAAGAAAAAGTCAAAGAGATTCTTAAAACCTTTGGCTATGAAGTCATAGACTTTGGTACAGATAGTAAAGATTCTGTTGACTACCCTGATTTTGGTCTCAAAGTTGCCCATGCGGTTGCTGACGGTGAGGTTGACTATGGTGTTAATATTTGCTGGACTGGAAATGGTATGGCTATGGCATCAAACAAAGTCAAAGGTATCCGTGCCGGTCTTGCGGTCAACGCCGAGATGGCACATCTAACTCGGTTTCACAATAATGCCAATGTGTTAGCTCTTTCTCAAAAATATACTCCCGAAGAAGAGCTTGAAGAAATTCTCAAGCAGTTTTTTAATACCAAGTTTGAAGCGGGACGGCATTTGCGTCGTATTGAAAAATTCATGGCTGAAGAGGGGTAGCGGGGGAAGATGTTGGGGGATTAGTCAAAGTAAATCTTTGGCTAATCAAGATTTAATGTAGGGTCATAACTTAGCGGAACAGGCTTGCCTGTTCCGCAAACATAAAAAGACAAAATCAATTATTACCTAATATTGCAGGTGGGGTTAAATCTGGTGTCACAAGAGAAATTAATAAGAAAAAATAAAAATAAATTTCAGATGGCAAAAATCGTATTACGACCACATCATTCGCAATGAATATTCTCTTAAATTGATAAGGCATTATATCCAAAATAATCCGTTTAAGGTATAGGGAAACCCCTCATACTCCTCTAAAAACAGCATAAAATTGAATCTAATAGATATTTTTTACGTAAAACAGCTATTTAAACCTTGCATAATATGGATATTCTGCGATATTATAATAGAGTAACATATCACTTCGCTTTGAATTATAACCATCTTGAGTTTCAATAAAAGTAATTTTAGAATAAACTTACAACGGACGTATGTATAAACAACCATAAGGAGGATGTATGGATCATATTAGATTAACAAATCGCTCTAAGGTTATATCATTTGTAAAAATTATCTCGGATTCAAGCAAGACAGAATGCGGACGGGTTATAGATATTTCATCGGAGGGAATGAAAGTTCGCAGCACACATCCGTTTCGGACAGACCGACCGTTTCATTTTTCGATGATGATTCCCAATATCAACTTTCGGGAGAAAGTTATTAGATTTGATGCATCTGTAATTTGGAGTAAAGAATCAGAGTTAGATGGGTACCATGAAGCCGGTCTGCAAATTGAGTCGGTAACTCCAGAAGTGAAAAGTATAATTGAACAATTTATCAATGACTCCTCTCTTCAAGACCGTTGGATTCAAGTAGACGAATGTTTTAGGCAGGAACATTAAACCTGATAAAATTTTTCTCAAAAAACAGGATTCAATATATATATAGGCAGAGTTATATATTTTTTCTGTTTTTTTATATAAATTCCAATAGATAAGTCCGTTGACCTCAAGACCGAAAAGCATTACATTCGCTCTGTATACATTAACTATATGGAGTGTTTATTATGTCATATTTAAAACAATTAGATCCGGAAATATATCAAGCAATTTCTCAAGAAACCAACCGTCAGACTACCAAGCTCGAACTTATTGCATCTGAAAATTTTACATCAGAAGCTGTTATGGAAGCTGCCGGCGGGGTGATGACCAACAAATATGCCGAGGGCTACCCGGGCAAGAGATACTATGGCGGTTGTGAATTTGTTGACATTGCCGAAAATATTGCCCGTGACAGGCTCAAACAGATTTTTGGATGCGACCATGCTAACGTGCAGCCTCATTCCGGTTCGCAGGCAAACATGGCGGTATATTTTACGGTTTTAGAGCCGGGGGATAAAGTGATGGGGCTTGACCTTTCTCATGGCGGGCATCTTACCCACGGTCATCCGATTAACTTTTCAGGGAAATTGTACAAGTTTGAGGGGTATCAAGTTGACCCGAAAACTGAAACTATCGACTATGAGAAACTGATAGACCAAGCTAAAAAATACAAGCCGAAAATGATTGTTGCCGGTGCCTCGGCGTATCCTCGGTTTTGGGATTTTGAAAAAATTCGTGAAGCGTGCGATGCGGTCGGTGCATACATGATGGTAGACATTGCTCATATTGCCGGACTTATTGCAGCAGGGGTACATCCGTCGCCGATTCCACTTGCGGACTTTGTAACATCAACAACACATAAAACACTTCGGGGTCCTCGCGGTGGGGTGGTCATGTGTAAAGAACAGTATGCTGCCGACCTTGACCGCACTGTTATGCCGGGGATTCAAGGCGGACCGCTGATGCATATAATCGCCGCCAAAGCGGTGGCATTTAAAGAAGCTCTCACCGATGAATTTAAAATATATCAGCAACAGGTTATAAATAATGCTAAGGCTCTTTCAGAAGCGTTAGCATCTAAAGGACATAAACTTGTTTCAGGTGGAACTGATACGCATCTTATGCTTTTGTCATTTATTGATATTCCCAAAGTGACCGGTAAAAAAGTTGAGAAGGCACTTGATTTAGCAGGGATGACGGTCAATAAAAATACGGTTCCGTTTGACCCTGAAAAACCGTTTGTTACCTCCGGTGTTCGTATCGGTACTCCTGCTATTACAACCCGCGGAATGAAAGAGCCTGAAATGGTTCAGATAGCTGACTTTATTGATAGAGCGATACAGAACCGTCGTAAAGAAAATGAGCTTGCGAAGATTTCTGATGAAGTATCTACCCTCTGCGAAAAATTTCCGCTCTATAAAGAAAGACAAGAGGGATAGGCGATGCTTTTTCAACTTACCATGTTTCCGAGTGGTTCTAAACGGAAATCCGCCTCGGTCTCTGAACATGTTGCCAAAGTAATTGATATAATAGATAAGTCAGGGTTGGCATATAAACTGACTCCGATGGCGACTTGTATTGAGGGGGAGTGGAATGAAGTGATGGCTGTTATTAACAAAGCGAGACTGATGCTACGCCGCAAAGGACACGAGCGTATTTATATTTCTATTACTATTGATGACCGCAAGGGAGCCAAAAAACGAATGGTTGGTAAAGTGCAATCAATCGAAAATAAATTAGGAAGAGAGGTTAGTAAATAGATTTCGTATAAATACTTTTTATATGAAATAATGGTTTTGTAGGGAACAGGCAAGCCTGTTCCTAAGAGAATTAAATGTTATAATAGGTTCAGGCAGGCCTGAACCCTACAAACAAAAAGATAACAGAGCGTATAAGATTTATCAAATAATAAATGGTTCAGAAGATTTTGATTCTGCGTTGCGTCACGCAGGAATTATAGTAGGTGAACAAATTTATTTTTAGGGAACAGGCATGCTTGTCCTAAGAGAGGTTCAGGCAGGCCTGAACCCTACAAAGATAAAGAATTTTATGATATGACTTTTTATAGAAGAAAACCAAATAGACTAAAAGGATATGACTACAATTCGGCAGGGTTTTATTTTATTACAATCTGTACTGCTAATAAATTTAATTTTTTTGGAAACGTTATTAATGATAAAATGAAATTATCTATAATAGGGCAATATTCTCAAAATAAATGGTTAGAATTACCTCAACATCATGAGGGAATAGAGCTGGATGAATTTGTTGTTATGCCAAATCATGTACATGGAATAATAATTATACTTGATGATAATTCAACTAAAGCCCATACAAGAAAACAATTATTGTCTGTTGTTGTTGGTTCTTATAAGTCGTCTGTTACTAAATTAGCGAGAGAGTCTGAGTCTGAGTTTGATTTTGGTTGGCAAAAATCATACTATGATCATATTATAAGAAATGAAAAAACTTTAATAAATATGAGAGAGTATATTCAAAATAATCCCTTAAAATGGTCTCTGGATATAGAAAATCAAAAAGCAAATATAATAGATAAAAATTATTATTCAAAAATGATTTTATAGTTGTAGGGAACAGGCCTGCCTGTTCCTAAGAGAGGTTCAGGCAGGCCTGAACCCTACAGGAGAAATAGATTGATTAATGTATACTAGTTGATTAGAATCAAAATGAAAAAATAAAAAGATGAGAATAACAAATAAATGAAATGCCCGAAGTGTGGACATGAAGAAGATAAAGTAGTCGATAGTCGTCCGTCGCAAGACAACGCTGCCATTCGCCGTCGTCGAGAATGTCTTAAATGCAAAGAACGGTTTACTACTTACGAATATGTTGAGCAGGGAACTTTGACTGTGACCAAATCTGATAATCGGCGGGAACCTTATGACCGTTATAAACTGCTCTATGGTATCAAACTCGCCTGCAATAAACGTCCTGTCTCTCCTAAAGAAATCGATACGATGACATCAGAAATTGAACAGAATATAAAAAGCAAAAACAAAAACGAAATATCATCACAAGAAATCGGCGAAATGGTGATGGAAAAGCTTCGTCCTGTTGATGAAATAGCGTATGTTCGGTTTGCGTCGGTGTATCGTAAATTTAAAGATAAAGAAGAATTTTTAGAAGAGATGAAAAAGCTGTTGGAGTAGCAGCTTGAATGCTTTTCTAACTATAAATCTTTATTGATTTTTTGATAAAATATTCAACAAATAAAATTCTGATTCGTTTTTATTATGTATAAATTGTTTTTTCTATAAGGATTAATGATGTATAAATACTTATTCATTATAGTTTGGGTAGTCATTGTTTTAAGTATTTATGATCATGCGATGACAAATCCTATAATTGTTTTACCTGGGGGAGAGATAAAGGCAAGGGTCTTTGATGTCACTACGGGTGATCCTATTAGTGATGTTGTAACAACTATTGATGACTCAATCTCATTTATACCTCATAATACAAAAAGGGTTGGAATAATTGTAGAGGTCGGTTATCATTCTATGAAATTCTCACATCAAGATTATCATAGTGAAACTATAAAGTCTGTTTTGGTCGCCAATGATACGACAATGGAGATTTCTGTTTGGCTAAAACCAATTAGTATTAAAGTTGAAACTTCCCAAAAGTTCTCAAGCTTCCAAATCTCTAAATCGCAAATGAGGCGTTCAATACTTACGGGACATGTAATAGATACTAAAAGTAAATTGCCTATAGAAGGAGCAGAGATTAGATTTGAGTTATTAGACACAGTATTGACAGCAGTTTCGGATTCTCAAGGTAATTATGAATGCCAAATAAATAGAATCATGCCTGGAATAGGAATTTTTAATTGCACGCATCCTGATTATTATAAACTCACAATTGAATCAAAGACATCGGTATTTTCTTATAAAACAGATGGTGATGTGAGTTTAGTTAAGAAACAGAAATCACTTGAACATTTAAAAAGACGAAATCTAAATAAAATACTCTTAACAATATCTTCTGAGAGTGGAGGGGACGGAGGTTCTGTAAAAAAAACATCTGAATCAATTGTAAGAGTTGGCGAAGAATTTTTAATAAAAAAACCACAAGATAATTCAGTAGAGTCAATACTGTTGCCGTCATCATTTATCTTGCTAAAGATTGTAAACCCTCATAAAATTATAGTACAATATGATAATTCTGCATTGAGATGTTATCCGAAAGATGTTGAACGCATTGCTCCCAATCAGGTTATTATTCGTAATGATGCTATAGGGTTTGGAACCAAAACAACTTGTGGTGGTACTAATTATTATATTAGTATTGCTGGTCATCTATAAGGAGATGAAAAAGCTGTTGGAGTAGTAAGTGTAGATACTGTCTTGTAGGTTGGGTTCTGACAATATAGAATAGTTAGATTCTGTCATGGAAAAACCCAACATCGTTATTTACTAAACTTTCATATTTTGTCGGGTTTCTCGATTTTGAAATCTGACGATTTCAAACCAACGGAACCGCGACCTACTATTAAAAAAAGTCAAGACTGCAGGGAGCTTGACCTACTTAATTTACTCATTGACAAAAGCTATAATTTTTCTGACATTTGCAGACGTATGGATGAACAAAAACATGACAGATTAGAAGACGGTATTATAAAAAGCAATAACTCAATGCCGTTTTTAGACCATTTGGAAGAACTCCGATGGAGGTTGATAAAATCGGTTTTAGCGGTGATTGTTTGTGCTTTTGTTGCTTTTAATTTTGCTCATTATCTTGTCGATTTTGTACGGATTCCTCTTGGCGATGTTAAACTGTATAATATTGCCGTCACAGGAACATTTTACGCCTATATCAAATTATCTCTTATTGTTGGAGTATTAGTTTCTCTCCCGTTTGTTTTTTATCAACTGTGGGCATTTATTGCTCCCGGTCTTTACAAAAAAGAACGAATGATGATTATTCCGCTTGTGCTTATTTCTACGATTTTATTTCTAATCGGAGCAGCTTTTTGTTTTAAAGTTGTTTTGCCGGTATCATTTGCCTTTTTAATTGGATTTGCCGGAGAACAGATAGAAAACACTATAACAATCGGCAGTTATATCAGCTTTGTTGGGCTGCTGCTTATGGCATTCGGCTTTGGTTTTCAGATGCCGTTATTGAGCTACTTTTTGGGCAAAATCGGGATTATCAACTCAAAGATGCTGTCCAAAGGACGAAGATACGCTATTGTCGTTATTTTAGTTGTTGGGGCAATAATTACTCCACCTGATGTTTTTACGCAGCTTCTGCTCGCTGTTCCGCTTTATTTTCTCTATGAAGTTTCAATTATAGTAGTTAGAATTACGCAAAGAGATAAAAATAAAGACTAAATAGCTCAACCTACCTTATTTCAACTTTTATTCTTCCAACAACTTAAAAGAGTATATGTTGACAAAAACAAATTAAATGATACATTGTGGGCTGAATAGAGCATTGGAAGCAATAATCAGTTTAACGTGATATAAGGTTAGTATGAAAATTTCAGCAGTAGAACCGGATTCACCTCTTTTTGGGTATGTACGTCCGGGGTACACAATAAAATCTGTCAACGGCAGCGAAATTATTGATTCAATAGATTTTCGGTTTAAAACAACTGATGAGAATATTAGTATTGTTTTTGCTGATACCAAAGGTGAGGAGATTGTTTTTGACTTTGAAGATTTCTATACTGATGATCTTGGGCTGACTTTAGATGACGGTAGAATTAAGGTTTGCCGTAATAGTTGTATTTTTTGTTTTGTGCATCAACATCCTAAAGGGATGCGGAAAGCATTGTATGTAAAAGATGAAGATTACCGTCTTTCGTTTACTCATGGTAATTTTGTTACTCTTTCAAATACAACTCAAGAAGATTTAGATAGAATTATTGAACAGCGGTTGTCTCCGATTTATGTTTCGGTGCATGCGTCCGATGATACTCTTCGCAGGTGTATGTTGAAAAACGAAAAACTCGCACCTATAATTCCGACGATAAAATATTTGACTCAAAATGGAATTACGGTGCATACCCAAGTTGTTCTTTGCCCCGGTGTAAATGACGGGAAATATTTAGAGAAAACTATCAATCAACTTTCTGAACTTTGTCCCGATGTTGAAACACTTGCTGTTGTTCCGGTTGGATTGACTAAGTATCGGGAACATCTTCCTAATCTAAGAAATTATCGTACAGATGAAGCAGCTGAAATAATTGACTATATAGAAAAAAGACAAAAAGAGTTTTTAGATAAATATGGTACCCGTTTTGTATGGGCATCAGATGAATTTTATGTTGAAGCAAAACGACCGTTTCCTGCACGTCATACTTATGAAGATATGTCACAATTTGAAAACGGTATCGGTATGGTACGCGAGTTTATCACTATGTTTAACTATCGTAAAGCAAAACTAAAAACATTGAAATCAGACAAACGGGTTTTGTTTTTAACCGGTTATTCAGCGTATCCATTTTTATCAAAAGAGATATTACCGTATATCCAAAATGAACTGAATCTCAATCTTGAAATTATTCCTGTAGAAAATAAGTTTTGGGGTACACAAGTAACTGTTTCAGGACTTTTGACCGGACAGGATATGCTAAGGCAGGCTCGGATAAAACATGAAGATTTTGATACCGTTCTGCTTCCTCCAAACTGTATTAATAACGATGATCTTTTTTTAGATAATCTTTCGCTAAAACAGTTTACAACAGCATTGAACAAAGAAGTTGTTATCGGTCAATATAATTTGGCGGAGACATTAAAAGAGGTGTACAATTGAAAATCCCAACCGTAGCAATTATCGGTCGTCCAAATGTCGGTAAATCTTCGTTGTTTAACAGATTTCTTCAAAAAAGAATAGCTGTTGTTGATGAACAACCGGGGGTAACTCGTGACCGAAATTATGCTGTCTGCGATTGGGCAGGACAGGAATTTTATCTTATAGATACCGGCGGTATTGTGCCTGATTCGTCGGATTTAATGGAAAAATTAATTACCGATCAAACCGATTTTGCAATAAATGAATCAGACCTTGTTCTGTTTGTTGTTGATTCACATATTGGGATTGATTCTGTTGATATGAAAATTGCCAAATCTTTAAAAAAAGAAAAGAAAAGATGTCTACTGATTTCAAATAAAGTTGATAATCAGGAATCGGAATTACAAATATATGAATTCATGAAACTCGGTTTGGGAGAACCTGTACCGGTATCGGCAACAGTCGGATTGGGAGTTGGTGAACTGCTTGATAAATTAGTTGAAGCACTTCCAGAACAGGCTCCTGATTCTTTAGATAGTTCAAACACTGTTCGTATCGCATTAGTCGGTCGTCCAAATGTCGGGAAATCATCATTTATTAATAAGTTAGTCGGGTATGACAGATTGATAGTTTCACCAATTGCCGGGACTACCCGTGATTCGGTTGACACACCTTTTGAATTTGACGGCGATCGATTTACATTGGTTGATACAGCAGGGTTACGTCGAAAATATAAAGTACAGGAATCTGTTGAATTTTATACAACTTTGAGAACAGATCGTGCCTTGGAAGCATCAGATGTTGCTTTGGTATTAATAGATGCCACCGAGAAAGTTTCAAGTCAGGATCAGCGGATTTTGGATAAGGTTACATCAATGCGTCGTCCTGCTGTTATTGCTGTTAATAAATGGGATTTAATTGAAAAAGATACACATACAGCCGATAAGTTTACACAGGATATAAAAGATATTATTTCAATGTATTCATATATTCCGTTAATATATATATCAGCATTATCAGGGCAGAGACTTGGCAAGGTTATCTCATTATTAAAAAATACACATGATGAAAACTTGAAACGTATTTCCACACCTGAATTAAATGATTTTTTAGAAAAAGCTACGAATCGTACCCATCCGCCTGCCAAAAAAGGTAAATACATTCGTTTCTATTATTTGACTCAATCTGAAGTTGCCCCTCCGACATTTATATTTTTCTCAAATTTTCCTGAACTGATAGATAAGGCGTATGTGAACTATCTTTCAAATCAACTTCGCAAAGAATTTGGTTTTGAAGGTGTGTCTATCCGTCTTAAATTCAAAAAAAGATAGAATCTGTCTTTAATATTTACTCATTTATTAGGAAAAACCCCAATAAAATCACTGATTTAATCATGTTTTTTCTCAAAATGCCGATACTTCGGTATTATGGAAACTATTTTAAATTTAGAAAATAAATATGATGAATTAGAAAGCAGGTTTGCAGAACATAAAGCAAATCTGAAAGATCTTGCCCTGATGGGGACAGTGATTACATCAATTCATGAAATAGATGCTGTTTTGTCGGTTGTCATGGAGATGTCAATTCGATTGGTAAATGGTGAAGTCGGCGGGATTCTTCTTGATGAAAATAATAAGCTCGTAGGAAAAGCGTCATGGGGAGTTAATGAAGAATTTCTGAAAACTTTGATGTATGAAGATGATGTTGATATTGCTTCTTATTGTTATAATAATCGTGAAACCGTTATTTTAAAATCTCTTGGTGTTCGTTCTGAAGAAGGAATGGCACTTGAATCAATTATATCTGCACCGATTCAAACATCTGAAACCTGTTATGGCACGATGATTATTATAAATAAAACAGATGGTTCAAACTATACTGATGATGATAAAGATATGCTTGAAATGCTTCTCTCCTTTGTTGCGGTTGCAATAGAAAATTCAATATTAATGCAGGAGCGATTGGCAACCCAAAAGGTTGAACAGGAAATGATCATTGCCAAGCAGATTCAAGAAACAATACTTCCTCAAGATATTGACCATATAGAAGGTGCTGAAATTGGTGCTGTATATTTTCCTGCCCGTGATGTCGGCGGTGATTTTTATGATGTTGTAATTTTAGAGAATAATAAATTTGTAGTTATTATGGGGGATGTCTCTAACAAAGGAGTTCCGGCAGCACTTGTTATGTCGGCAGCCTCGGCAATTATCAAATCCACTTTGAAACAAAATAAAGATATTTCAATTGCAGAATTAGCTGAGACAACAAATAATCTTTTGGCAAATGAGATTATAAAAGATAGAGAAATGTTTGTGACTCTTTTCTTCTGTAAATTTGATTTTGATGACATGAAAATTACCTTTTGTAATGCCGGTCATCTACCCGGATTATTTTATGATGTTACGGAGCATAAAGTTGTTGAGTTAGCAGTGGGGGGACCGATTATCGGTCAATTTCCTGATATTTCTTTCAAGCAAGGTGAACAACCATTTAAAACAGGAGACAGGCTCTTTTTGTTTACAGATGGGCTGACCGAAGCTGCCGATGACCAGGGTCAACTTTTTGGCAGAGAAAGAGCAGAACTTGTGTTCTCGAATGAATATCACCTTCCTCCAAAAGAATTTTGTCTTAAAGTTAAAGAGTGGGTCGATACATTTACAGAAGGATGTGCTGAAGACATGATAGATGATTTTACAATCTTACAGGTAAAAGCGGAGTAAAATGACAACATATAGTTTTATATATTTATCGGTATTAGACTCAGAAGAAAAAATGCTTAGCGATTTAGCATTTATTCTAACGGAGAATAATATAGTAAATCCTGAAAGATATGAATTTATGCTGGTTATTTCTGAGGCTTTTACAAATGCTCTTTTGCATGGAAATCAGCTAAATCCTCAAAAGAAGATATATCTACAAGTAACTATTAATAAAAAACAATTAATTGCCGACATCATTGATGAAGGCGAACTAGGGCTAAAAGAAATTCAAACGAAAAAACCGTCGGAATTATATGGTTCAAATGGTCGTGGAATTGATCTTATTCGCCATTATGCCAATCATGCCGGCTTTACTGAAGCTGAAAATGGCGGCACAAAAGTATCAATTGTTATGGAAAGAAAATTAGAAGAAATAACTTTTTAAAATCCTCCAGGAGGACAAAATGGAAATCACAAAAAAAGAAGTAAATTCAGTCGCAGTATTGAGCTTAAAAGGACGTCTTGATTTAGCAAGTGGTGCCGGATTAAAGGACGAAATTAAAGCATTAATGGACAAAGAAAATAATCTAATCCATTTAAGTCTTGCCGATGTTGATTTTATTAATTCATCAGGATTAGGTGTACTTGTTTCTATTATGAAAGACATAAGATTACACAAAGGTCGCTTAACTCTTTCAGATTTAGCAAGTTATGTTCAGGAAATTTTTGAAATAACTCAGCTTTCTCATATTTTTGAAATCTTTACATCTGAAAGTGAAGCATTAGCATCGTATCAATCTGTTTCTGCCAGTTAATAATCTATAACTTGAAAATGTTGGTGGACTATGAGTAATGTAATTGAAAAAATAGGAGAATTGCTGGAAAAACTGCAATCTCCGGATTTCTATATTCGCGAAGAGGCAGTGAATGAACTTGGCAGCTGCACCGAAGATGAAGCTGTTGCCGGATTAGTTATGGCTTTGGAAGATACTGATTTGGGGATTCGTGAACTGGCAGCCGAATATTTAGTTAAGATAAAAGGTGATGTTACATCTCAACTTTTGATTAAATTTTTGGGGAGCGAAGATATTGGCTGTAGAAATTTAGCTTCTGAAATCCTTGTCAAAATCGGTGAAGGTGCTATAAATGCTTTGATAAATGAATTAGATAATGACGACCATGATATTCGTAAATTTGTAGTCGATATACTCGGTTTAATAAAATCTCCTGATTCCGTAATACCCGTAAGCAAAAAGTTACATGATGAAAATCTAAATGTTGTCTGTTCTGCTGCGGAAGCATTAGGTGAAATAGGTTCTGATATTGCTATTCCAAATTTAATTGAAGCATATAATAATAACGAAGATGTACGGTTGCAGGTTGTTGAGGCATTCGGTAAAATTGGTGGTGAACAAGCTCTAAATTATCTCTATGAATATTTACAAACCGATGATCCAATGATTTTATATGCTGTCATTGATGCTGTTGGAATAGTTGGTAATAAAAGTTCTGTTGACCATTTATTGAAATTCCTTGATTCTGATGATTTGTCTATTGCTGAATCAACTATGTCAGCGATTGTAAATATCTCTATCCAAAACAAGGGAACCATTGAACAGGATTTACCTTTAGATAAGTTTTCAAATTATTTGTTTGAAGGGATCAAAAATAAAAATAAAAAGTTAACCCAATTTACTCTTGGACGTCTCAAACATTGGTACGGTCAGAACGTGCTTAATTCACTTTTGGAAGTTCTGCACCATGTCGAAGAAGATGATCTTAAATCCATTGTAAAAATGCTGGGAGAAATCGGACCACCTGCTTCGGGTACTATTTTGAAACAATTCCCGAATGCTACATCTGAACTAAAAATTATATATCTCAATATATTAAAACAGTATATTGATGGTGAAATTGCTCATAAACTCTTAGAGTTCAAAAATGACAGTGATTCAAAAGTCAGGTGTAATATTGCATTTGCATTAGGTGCTTCCGGAGACTCTTCTATGATTGATCCCCTCAAAGTCATGGCTCAAGATAAAATCGGACATGTTCGAGCAGCTGCATTTTCGGCACTTGGATGGATTTGTTCTGAGGCAGATATATCTTTTCTGTTTGATGGCTTAGATGATAGATATAGCGATGTACAGGAAGCTGCCATGGGTGCTTTGATTTTGCTCGGTTCACAAGATGTGGTTGCTCATTTCTTTGAAGATCTATCTCATGAAAATATGGAACGTCAAAGAATTGCCGCAACAGCTCTTGGGATGATTGGAGATCCTGTTGTTGTAGAACCTTTGTTGCAGGCTATAAATCATTCGGAAAGTTCTATTAGAAAATCAGCTATTGATTCTCTGGCAAAGATTAGAGATGTCAAGAATATTGAACCTCTTATGTTAGCCTTAAATGATGAAAATTCAGGTGTTCGTAAATCTGCCTGTACAGCCTTAGTTCTTATTAAAGGACAAACTATCATACCGGAAATAAGATTTTTATTGGAAGACCAAGATATATGGGTTCGATACCATATGATAAATATTATTGGGAGTTCAGGGAATGCCGAATACGGTCAATATATTCGACCGTTCATTAAAGGAAATGAAGATATTTTGAAAATTGCGGCGATAAAAGCACTTGCTAAACTTGGTTTTACGGACGCAATCAAAGATATAAAAAATTTACAAAATGATGATAATCAAGATATTGTTAATGCCGCTACAAACGCTATCAATAATTTACAGGAAGTATAATAATGCAGCAACATTCAATTTTAGTAGTTGATGATGAACTTTTAATTAGAGATCTCTTATATGATTTTTTCCAAGATCAGGGATGGGAAATAGCAATTGCTGATAATGGAAAAAAAGCAATGGAAATCTTAAAATCAAAAGATATTGATCTCTTGTTAACAGACATTAGAATGCCAGAGATGGATGGTCTTGATTTGACCGTATTTGTGCAGGAGAATTATCCTAAACTTCCGGTAATTTTAATGACCGGTTTCCCGTCTGTGGATTCTGCTGTTACTGCCTTACGTGCAAAAGTAGAGGATTACATTATTAAACCATTTAATATCAATCAACTTTATAAGACGGTTGAAAAAAAAGTGAATGAAACGAAAAAATAATTAATTGTTTTAATTATAAGAAAAGTTTTTAACGAAACGGAAATATTAGTAATAATCGTAAGAATAATTTTGGAAATAAAAGATATGCAGAAATGTTTCACAGAGGATATATATGGAATATAAAACAGTTCCGGAACCGGAGATGACCAAAGAAGAATTTATAATGATTCGTGATTTTATTCATGAAAAATGCGGAATCTTCTTTGCCGAAAATAAAACTTATCTGGTTAAAAATCGTTTAATCAAACGGATGAAAGATTTAGGTATAAACAGTTATCGAGATTATTTCTATCATGTCAAATATGATACTTCACAAAAAGAATTTACTGCTTTAGTGGGACTCATTACGACCAATGAAACAAGTTTTTTTAGAAATGAACCGCAACTCTTATCTTTTTCTGAAGAAGTACTCCCAAAAATAATCAAAGAAAAAGATAACGAACGGGGACCGAAAAAAATTAAAATATGGTCTGCAGGATGTTCTACAGGCGAAAAGCCATATACATTGGCTATTATTCTTAAAGAAAAAATCAAGGATTTTGCCAACTGGAAAATTGAAATTATCGCCAACGATATTTCCGAGCCGGTACTTCAAAAAGCACGTAAAGGAGTTTATAGCGGAATTACACTTCGTAATATGAAATCAGACATTTTAAAAAAATATTTTACTAAGCAAAATGAAGACTACAAAGTAAATCAGGAAATTAAATCAATGGTAAACTTCTCACACATGAACTTAAATGATCCGAGAAGGATTACGATGTCATCAAATTTTGATACTGTTTTTTGTCGGGATGTCATGATATACTTTTCTGAAGAAATTAAGAAGCAATTGGTCAGAGGGTTTTTTAATTCTTTACGCCCGGGGGGATATTTCTATATCGGACATTCTGAAACTCTACACGGAATATCAAAAGCTTTTAAGTTAGTTTATTTAAAAAATGCATTAGTCTATAATAAAGAAAAAGTCGGTACTGATACTCAAAATAAATCTGCAACCGGAATTTCTGTCAGACGACCTACGATGCTTGTGAATAAAAAAACAGACCCTGCCGGTGGAGCAACAAGAGCAATGGAACTATTGAGTAAGATCAAAAAAAATACGGCAGCCGCTAAGAGATAAAAAATTAAATCAGGATAGATTGATATGGATAAAATAATATTAGTAGTAGATGATTCGCCGACAGTTGTTAAATTTGTCAGTTTTTCATTGAAAAACAAGGGGTTCAAGGTCGTCACAGCTTGTGATGGTATGGATGCTGTTGAAAAAATTTCCAATATGTCGGAAAAAGTTGATTTGGTAATTACTGATCTCAATATGCCAAATCTTGATGGGTATGGTCTTATAGACACTCTTAGAAACAATGATGAATTTGTGGATACTCCGATTATCATTCTTACTTCCGAAGAAGAAGAAGAAGATAAACAAAAAGGAATTCAAGTTGGAGCCAACTCTTATTTAGTAAAACCGTTTAAACCGGCATTGTTGGTTTGCGAAGTTGAGAAATATTTAAAGAACGAATAAAATAAATTAATAATAGAGGAGATACTGTGGCTGATTTAAAAATTCTCGCAGTTGATGACAGTCCTACAATGAGAAGGATTATTCTCAATACTTTAAAACGTGCCGGTTTTACTGATGTAGTAGAAGCTGTTGACGGTAAAGATGCTTTGGCAAAAATGGAAGTTGATACCTTTAACTTTGTAATTACTGATTGGAATATGCCGGAAATGGACGGTTTGACTTTTGTAACAAACATCAGAAAATCCGACCAGTATAAAACATTACCTATTTTGATGGTTACGACAAGATCTGTCAAAGATGACATTTTAGAGGCGATGAAAGCAGGAGTAAATAATTATATTGTAAAACCTTTTACTCCGGAAACACTCAAAGAAAAAATAGATCAAATCTTAGCCGGTTAACCGGACGAATAGGAGAAAAAAATGTCAAAAGTTATTAATCTTCAAGATAAGATAAAAGCAGAGTTAATGGATATTTCCGGAACAATCAATGAAATTGTTGAAAGCTATAAACAACTACATAGCCCATTGGTTGAAACTCAAGAAAATGTTCCAAAAGCAACTGAACAATTAGATAAAATATCCGAACAAACAGAAGCGGCTACGCATCGCATGTTAGATACAGCAGAAATGATTACTCAACGTGAAGATGAAGTGATAGCCGGACTTAATAAAATTAAAACTATGGCTCAGAATAAAGAACTTGATACAATAGATACTCTTTGTGATGAAATAGCACAAAAAGCATCTGATAACAGTAATGATGCTTTTGTAATTATGGATGCTCTACAATTTCAAGATATTACTTCACAGCAAATTGATCATGCTGTGGTATTACTTGAAGAACTTGGGATTAGACTCCATAAAATATTAACTGTTTTAGGTGGGGAAGATATTGCATCCGTGCAGAATATAACTCCTAGCAAGAAGCGTGCTTTTGATCCGCATGCTGATTTATTTGATAAGAAAACGAACCAAAGTGATATAGATAATTTGTTCGCAAAAAAATAAATTTGAGATACTTGAAGTATCATATTTAAACACGATAAACATATAGGCTGAAATATGGCAGACGATACAGGTTTTGAAATGGATGAAATGCAGGAAATTATAGATGATTTCCTCATTGAAGCAGATGAACTGATAAGTTCACTTGATAATAATTTAGTAGAATTGGAAACTCAACCGGAAAATCTTGATCTTTTAAATGAGATTTTCAGAGCTGCCCATACTATTAAAGGAACTTCAAGCTTTTTGGGTTTTGAACAAGTTACAGGTTTAACTCATAAAATGGAAGATATTCTCAATAAATTGAGAAAATCAGAATTAAAAGTTACTCAGGGTATTATGGATCTACTTCTTGAGTCTCTTGATATTTTGAAAGTACTGATTGCAAATGTAAAAGAACACAAAGATGAAGAACTTAATTTAGACTCAATCATAAATAGACTTGTCCTTGCGTATGAAGGAAAAGAAAACAGCGGTCAGCCTGAAACAGCTGCTGACAATTCTTCAGTTGAAATCAAAGAAACTGAACCTGTTGAAATAACGGCAGAGGACTCTCCTCCACAAATCGCTGAGATACAGAAAACAGAATCAAAAAAAACAGAACCTCAAGATCCACAAACAAAAGTGGAATCTCAGAACACTCATCCCAAGAAAGCATCAGAACAAACAATCCGTGTTGATGTGGACCGATTGGATACATTGATGAATATGATGGGTGAGCTTGTTTTAGGCAGAAACAGTATGGTGCAGACTGTTGGTAAGCTGACATCAGAGCATGAGGGTGATTATAATTTAGAGCAACTTGCAGCGTCATCAAACTCCATTAATTTTATTACAACTGAGCTACAAATGGCAGTAATGAAAATGAGAATGCAGCCTATTGGGAAAGTCTTTAAAAAAGTACCACGTTTAGTTCGAGATCTTGCCAGAGATTCCCAAAAAGAAATTGCTTTGGAAATTCAAGGAGAGACAACGGAACTTGATAAATCTGTTATTGAAGAAATTGGTGATCCCTTGGTGCATATTATACGGAATTCATGTGACCATGGTATTGAAGCACCTGATGAACGTGAAGCCAAAGGAAAGCCAAGACAAGGTACAATACAGTTAATAGCTGAGCAAGAAGGCTCAAATATACTTATCAAAATTATTGATGACGGAAAAGGACTTGATGTTGACGCTATCCGCAATAAAGCGGTCGAAAAAAATCTTGCCTCAAGAACTGAAGTTGATAATATGAGCAATAAAGAGGTGTTCAAATATATTTTTGAAGCAGGTCTCTCCACAGCTAAAAAAGTAACCGATGTTTCCGGTCGTGGTGTTGGAATGGATGTTGTCCGTACTAATATTGAGAAACTCAATGGAATGGTAGAACTGGATTCCGTTTTAGGGAAAGGAACTACGATTTCAATAAAGCTTCCTTTGACACTTGCAATTATACAGGGGCTGTTAGTACAGTCAGATGAAGATGTGTATATTCTTCCTTTGTCATCAGTACACGAAACCGTTAAATCAGAACACTCAGACATATATTATGTAAATAAAAAACCCGTATTACGTTTACGTGAAGATGTAATTCCAATTATCAACCTTGGTGAAATTTTACGAGAAAGCTCATCCGGTTTCACATTAACAGAAAAACCATATATTGTTGTTGTTGGTTTAGCAGAAAAGAAAATAGGAATTATCATCGATAAATTTCTCGGTCAGGAAGAAGTTGTTATTAAGTCTCTTGGCGATTATCTCGGAACCACAGAAGGTATTGCAGGAGCGACAATTTTAGGAGATGGTCGTATTAGATTAATTGTTGATCTTATCGGTCTGTTCAATATTGCAAGACGAATTTGTTAAATAAAAAGGTAATTAAGTGAGTTCAGATAAAATAATAAAAGTACTGGTTGTTGATGATTCCGCATTTATGCGTAAAGCACTTATGATGATGCTTGAGTCAGACCCTCAAATAAAAGTTGTCGGAACAGCAAGAGACGGGCAAGAGGGGTGTGAAAAAGTTAAATCTCTTAAGCCGGATTTAGTTACCATGGATATTGAAATGCCGCGGATGGATGGACTGACGGCATTAAAGAATATTATGGATGAAAACCCTACTCCGGTTATGATGCTGTCTTCCCTTACAACCGATGGTGCCGGGGCTACATTGGATGCTATGGATTTGGGAGCAGTTGACTTTATCCCAAAAGAGCTATCATATGTATCGTTAGATATTGTTAAAATTAAAGAAGATTTACTCAAAAAGATAAAAAATATTGCCCGTCGTAAACATATCCTTATGGCTCGTTATAAACAGGCTTCTGCTTTTAGAAGAGCTAAAGGTACAAGCGGAGCAATGCGAACTAATATTACAGCACATGGAAATCAGGGAAAAAACACCAAACCAAGTGTTGGGAAAATTATTAGAAAAAGAAATCACCATATTGATATTATTGCAGTAGGCAGTTCAACAGGAGGACCACCGGCTCTTCAGGCAGTTATTACAAAACTCCCCCGAAATCTTCCGGTAGGTATTGTTATAGCTCAACATATGCCGGCGATGTTTACC
>CAJVYT010000011.1 GCA_913009765.1 uncultured candidate division Zixibacteria bacterium | reverse complement strand
TCTCAACCCGATTAAACTGTTCTCATCTTTAGAAAAAACATGATCAAATCCCCTTACAAGATCCGTAGACTTAAAATGCTGCAGTGTATCTGTAAACATTACCGTCTTATAACCATGGACCTTCAGAATCTCTGCAAGGGTATAAACATTACTGCTCAATCTCTTACCATAGAACTCCCTTACGCCATGCATGGGCGGGTAAAGACCGGTAAAAACACTCGCATGGGCGGCAGTCGTATAGGTATTGGTGCTTATGCACTGTGTAAAGCAGAGACTCTTTTCGGCAATGCTGTCGAGGGTAGGCGTCTCAAGGTACTTCAAGACATCATATTCCTGAAGTTCCTTCCTGTAAGGCTGATAACCAACACAATCATATCTGAGGTTATCTATGGAGATTAATATTATATTCTTTGCCATGGGAGTAGTAATTAAAAGTATCCAAGGTTTCTCAAATTCTCCATAATCTCTTCTTTGTCAAGTGCCCTGCCACCCCTTTCCGGCCCTCCGGAGGAGTCAGGCTCAGTACATGGTGCACATCCAAGGCTCCTGTATCCCTTATCATAAAGCTCACAATAAGGAACATTCTTCTTCCTTATATACTCCCAGATGTCCTTCTCCATGAAATGCAGCATCGGATTTACTCTGATATGATCTTCTCTCCCGGAAAAGTATTTCTCATTCGCTCTGGCTATCTGTTCATCCCAACGAATCCCTGTCATTAGTGCCTTAATCCCGTATCTCTTTATACCATCATTGAGCACCTTTGTCTTCAAAAGATAGCAGCACTCACCAGGGTTTCTGGAAGACTCTATTACCTTTCTTGCATCTTCATCTTTAAGAATTACCAATTTCAGATCCCACTCCATTGCCATCCTGTCCCTGAAGTCATAAATCTCTTTGAATTTTACTGATGTATCAATATTTATTATCCGGAACGGAAGATTACCTTCATATACAGATTTTACAAGGTGGAGTAAAGTTGTAGAGTCTTTGCCACCGGTCCAGGCTATACCTACACCGTCTTTGCCAAACATCCGCTCTGCCTCCAGGATTACATCAATACTCTTTTGAATCTTCCTCTCAAGCGGCTGAAAGGCAACACTTTTATCTTCTTTTATCTCCACAGTAGGCTCTTTAATTTATTGAATTTGCCGGATAACAGGCAGACTTTCTTAACAGTCGATTCACAATGAGAATCAGAAATCAGGTTTTATTATATCAGTATCCTGCATCTCCCTACAATGTTCAGGTGGACCCTAAGAATGGACAATGCAATCTACTCCTGAGACAAGGAAAAAAGAAGCGAAAACCAAAAAATCCTTATACTATGTCAAGACTCCTTTTGAGGAGATGAAGGGTTCTCATTTCATTCCACTCAATGCCTTCTCACATGTCTGAAGGATACCTTCCGCTGTACTGTCCCATGAAAATCTCTTTACCTGTCTGAATCCTTTTTCTATCAGCTCCTTACGCAGACCTTCATTTTTAATGACTTGCAGAATTTTCTCTCTCAATGCCCGACTGTCTGTTGGGTCAAAAAGTATCCCCCCGTCTCCAACCACCTCAGGCAGTGCCCCCCCGTTAGAAGAAATGACAGGTGTACCGCAGGCCATCGCCTCCAAAACGGTCATTCCAAACCCCTCCGTCAGCGATGGATGCACCAACAAATCAGCATATGAATAAAACTTGGGAATTTCCTCAGCTCTGACATAATTCAGATAAATGATCCTTTCATCTTCTTGGAGGCTCTCAGGTGACAACTCCTTTCTGCCAATGACTATCAACGAATGAGGGATACGGCCTTTTATGTCTAAAAAAGCCTTTAACAGGGTCTTAACATTTTTATACGGGAATAGACTGCCTACAAAAAGGATAAATGGCCATCTTATGCCATAAGTTTCTAAAAAAGACTGTTTCAGTTCATTGCTTTGAGGTTTGAAGAGGGTAGAATCATAACCATTGGGTATAACATCAATAATATCACTTCTTATTTTAACCGCTTTCAAAAGCTCTCTCTTTACAAAATTTGAGGGTACTATGACCCTCCGGGCAAATCTGGACAATAGTTTCAGGGAAAGTTTGAAATAGCTCCCTGCGAGTCCAAACTGTTTCTCGAAATAAACAGGATGTAAGTCGTGTACTGTTACTATCAGTGGTGACAATGGGACAAAGGGAAATTCCATTATAGGACAATATAGTGGATTAATAGCATGTTTTTTCACCATAGCAGGCAGTACTGTATTATTGTATATGAGTCTGCTTAAATTATTTGATAGTTTTAACGAACCTCTAATCCTGATAGGTGTTTTCCTTATCTGTATCTCCTGAGCAGTATTCAATGATACAGAGGTAAACACAAGTGTGCCTTTGTTTAATGCACAGAGACGAGCAGAAACCTCCCTTGTGAAGACTCCAACACCAGTTGGCTTTTCATTGAGAAATGTGGCATTTATACCTATCTTCATCTCTCCAAGGCCTTCACCCCGGAAAGACGTAAGCCTTTTTGGGGTAGTAGTTGTGTTTCACGCTCCGAAACAAATTCGGGGTTCGAACTGCCGAAAAAATATCGCCATAAGCGAAAGTCAGTGCTGCTTATCGCTGGATCCGGGTTATTGTTTCTCAAGAATCTCTCTTATTCTTGTGCAGGCTTTTCCGTCACCATAGGGGTTAACAGCCCTTGCTATCCTGTTATATTCTCTTCCATCCCCGAGCAGTTTTAATGTTTCTTTGACAATTATTTCATTATCTGTTCCAACAATCCTTGCTGTACCAGCATCAATGCCCTCTGTCCTTTCTGTAACATCTCTCATTACAAGAACAGGCTTGCCAAGCGATGGAGCCTCTTCCTGAACGCCGCCTGAATCAGTAAGAATAATGCAACTTCTGTTCATTAACCAAACAAAAGAAGGATAATCGATAGGTTGTATTAGGTGAATATTGGGCATATCATTCAGGATCTTAAAAACAGGCTCTCTGACATTAGGGTTAAGATGGACAGGATAAATAATCTCCACATCGTTATTTTCAGCAATACTCTTCAGTGCACAGCAAATATTCTCAAACGGTTCTCCAAAACTCTCGCGTCTATGACAGGTTACGAGTATTATTTTCTTCTCAAAATTAATGGATTTGAAATGCCCAAAATCTTCAGCTCCCTTTTTTGATATCTTCCTCAAGCATAGAAAAAGGGCATCAATACTTGTATTACCAACTACAAAAATTTTGTCTTCAGATACAGCTTCTTTTAGAAGATTCTCTTTAGCTCTCGATGTAGGGGCAAAATGCAAGTCTGACAGGTGAGTCGTTAAAACCCTGTTGATTTCCTCGGGGAAAGGGGCATATTTATTGAAGCTCCTCAGTCCTGCCTCTATATGTGCAACCTTTACCTTCTCATAAAAAGCTGCTAAAGCTCCCACAAATGTCGTTGTGGTGTCACCCTGAACAATCAACCATGATGGCTTAGAGGTCACAATTACTTCTCTTATCCCTTTTAAAGCCTCTGTTGTGATATCAAAGAGATTTTGGTCAGGTCTCATTATATTTAGGTCAAAATCCGGTTTAATCTCAAAAAAGTTGAGCACCTGATCGAGCATCTCCCTATGTTGTGCTGAGACACAGACCGTTACATCAAACCTTTCCGGATATTTTTGAAGTTCCTTGATTAAAGGTGCTAACTTAATTGCCTCTGGTCTTGTGCCAAAGAAAAAGAGTATCCTCATATTTCCTCGATAATCCTGCTCATATCTTCTGCATGTCTCTGCCAGGTAAATTCTTTAATATCGTTCAGATTAAAACTTTTATCCAGTAAACCCTTTTGCCAAAAACTGTAAAGCTTTATGATCCCTTCTTTTATCTCATTTTTGTAATTATTAACCACAATACCCTTATTAGATCTGATTATAAGCTCCGATGATAAGTCTCCGCCCCCTCCTTTTATACATAGAACCGGTCTCCTTGCCCCGATATACTCATAAATCTTCCCGGGAACCTGAACATCGGTGACATTTCCAATATGTAATAATATGGTTGCGCCTTTCTGAAGGGCTAATGATTTAACATGATTCAAAAAACCACAATATTTTATCTTTTTCTTTAGACCCTCTTCTTTAATTACATCGGCAAATTCATTTATTCTCCCGGCTATTATTATCTCGATATCCTCTTTATCTATTTCCTTTACTGCTTCAAAAAAGGCCATCGGGTCTCTCAGGTTTTTATATAAACTACCGCAATAGACAATTCTGAACTTAGACGAGGTCTCTTCTTCTACCTGCGAGAACATATCCGGATCAAAGCCTTGAGTTATAACATGCACCTTGTCTGGCTGAAGAAAAGGATACCTATCAAGGTATAATCTCTTGATCCCCTCTGCAGCAACGGTTATTGTATCCGTTCGCTTTAAAATCTTCGCCTCAATCTTTCTTAGAATCCTCCTTTTAAGTTTAGACTCCCGTAAAGTTGGTACAGGATAGATCCATGGGTCACCATAATCTGCAATCCAGGGAATACCGCTCTTCTTCTTTAAGAAGTATGCCGCCAGGTGACACACCCTTGGCTCTGATGATGAAATGATAATATCATATCTATTCATTCTTATAAGCTTTAATCCCCTTTTTATTGCAAAGAGAAGCCATTCAGAGTAGATATCAGGTATGAGGAGGGCGTTTAATGCCTTGTAGACATTGAAATGCACTTTGGAAAGGATTCTCCACAGAACAGGGGAACCGGTAGAAGGCTTTGATTCTCCTTCATTGAATGATTCTCTGGAGTATTTAAATGTCAGATAATAGAATGGGCCTGGAAAAACACAATGTACATTTAGCCCTTTTGGTATTTTATCGACAAGGTCCTGAAAATTTTCAGGCATCTGTACGGTAATTACATCTATCTCATATCCTCTCTTGATTAACTCCCTGCACAGATAAAACCAGCGAAGGGACTGGGGTGATATTAACGGAGGAAAGGCGTAAGCAAAAATAAGAATTCTTTTACTGCTAATCAATATAGCTCACCAATCTTTTGAGACTTGCCTTAAAATTACTAATCATTCTATCTTTCAATGGCCTCTGTGAAAGCATAAAACTTTCCCTGAATCTATGAGGTTCCCATTTGATTCCCCACTTTTCTTCAAATCTTCTTTTATTCTTTTCGAAGAGTTTCATATATTCACCACTTTTTTTCAACTTTCCAAAAGTCATCTCACCAAAGTGATGTACAAAAACATCTTCTGCACATATTAATTTATATCCCTTTAATTTAAGGCGATAGCAATAGTCGTCATCTTCAAAAAGTCCTGTATTAAACAGTTCATCCAATAGCCCTACCTCATCTATCACCTTCCTGCGTAAGGCCACACAGTACATTGCCAGAGTCTTTATATCAAAGCTCTCAGGCTCTTTATGCTCTGCATGGTATTGTCTTACAAAGTCCTCGAACCCGTCTAAAGTAACTGTGTTGTATGGAACATTTATTCGTGCCTCGTTTCCGCAAAAACTGGTAACAGGTCCAACCATTCCGGTTTTTTCATCCTGTAAATATCTAATCAATCGTTCCAGCCAGTTTTTCGTAACGACCGTGTCATTATTTAGTAAAACTACGATTTCTCCTGTTGATAATTGAATGCCTTGGTTACTTGCTCTTACAAAGCCAATATTCTCTCTATTTAATATGACATGAATATTCGAATGCTTCTTCTTTAATTCATCAAAATAGTTTCTCGTTCCATCTGTAGATGCATTATCAACTATTATGACCTCATAGCCTGGATATTGTGTCTTTGAGAAAATGCTCTCACAACAAAGCTTGGTGTAATATAAATTATTATGAGTAATTATTATAATACTGGCTTTATAGTAGCTCATTTTTTACTGAACCGTTATTCTTCTCTCATCTGTTCTACATCTTGTCTCTTCACGTATTTTCCATTTCTCAATCTATGCTACTATGATAGCAAAATATGCTTCACCTATCAATTGGAGAGAAAACTTCTTTTTTCTATATATTTTTTAAAAACCTGATATCATAGAAAAACGTAAAAATACAAAAATTAAAACAATTATTCGGATATACGGTAAAGATCCTCGAAATGAGCAGCCTGAACTAAATCATAATTATTTGCTTACACATCTCTGAAAACATTAATTAAGGTATCTTATTTCATACAGACATAAAGAAAGACAGAATATTTCATTTCTTTCTTAAAACAACTCTAAGCCCTGAAACATACAGGTCTTCTTCCGTTAATTGCTCTAATTTTCCAGTGAAAAGAGATATAAACCATTTGTATCTATAATCAGTAATTTTTCTAAAATAAACCACTTCCCATCCATCGGATTCAAAAAACAATTGTTCAAATTGCCACACCTTCCACTTATTCATTTCAGGGTAAGGATCAGTTGGAGAAACAGGTTCTCCTGAGTATTGATTGATTGGAGATCGAGCTTTTAATACATGATAATAAAATTGATAAACTACTTCATTGGGAAATAATATCTGTATATATGGAACATGTATCACGTGATAGCGGTGAGCTCCCCAGGGACTGTAAAATAACGGGGCAAATTCAAAGTATGCAACACCGCCAGGCAACAGATGTTTATAAACGTTTTGCACTACTGATTCAGGATCGCTAAAATGCTCAAAGGAGTTGAAAGACAGGATCAGATCAAACTGTTTATTAAGACTAAAGTTCTCTGCATCAGCACATAAGAATTCAAGAAGGTTTCGGTCTTCTTCAGGAATATCATTAAGGAGCTGTTCAAACTTATTGGGTTTTGTATCTATCCCTACTGCTTTATTTAACCCATACTGAAGAGAAACTATCAGATTTTCTCCACATCCTGCTCCTAATTCCAGAAGTACCTTCCCATGTAATTGAATCTGTTGTGAATTTAGAAATTCAAATCGTCTCCTTGCTCTCTCAAAAATAGCATCCTTATGATACTTTGGTGTTTCAATGGGAGGGAATAGTTTATTCAAATGTCGCAACGCTGCTATATCAAATAGACCAGATACATGCCTTGCAGATATTTCTTCAAGAGCATGGCTTTCTCCTATACCATCTTCCACTTGAGGCAACGTTTGAATCTTCCCTATGCTGTTATCGTCCCTGGAGCTAAAGGAATAATTACCTTTTTTGCTAAATATTAAGCTATGAACAACCCTTAAAGGCTTCGTAATTCTCCAGCTTAAACTTGATTGAAATTCTTTTATCATTCTCTCCAGTTCCATCTCCTTCTGTTTAAAGGCATCCTTCCAGTATTTGATCTCATCATCTTTTTCCTTCAGCATTAGCTGAAATTGATGCCCATTTCTTTTCTTTGCCAGCCCTCCCTTAACAAGAGGTTCTACATAATCTAATATAAGTGCAACCCTGTCTCTAAAAGTATGGCGTGTTATAACCTCTGTGTAGCCAACTTCAACGATTTCTCTACATTTATCCAAGTTTTCCAAATAATATGAAATTTTTCCTCTTAAATCTTCCGGCCCGCAATATGTTATAACAGACTCCTGAAGAATATCTTGCAATCCGGCAACTTCATCAGAAATAACAAAAGCTTTACAAGCAAAAGCGTCAAATATTCTGTTACTTATAAATCCATTCTCCCGCATATCATCCCAGTGGTCATTTAAGAGAATCTTGCATGAAGAATAGAGTTGCCTTAATTTTTCATTAGGAAAATACTGGCCCTGAATATATTTCTGATCAATAAATTGCTCCCATCTGTTTCCCCAAACCTTTAAATAATATTCCGTCGGTAATAAATCTTTTAGAACTTTTCGATGTATATTCCTTGAATTAGCGACAAAGAGAAGATCAGCACTATATTCTTGAGTTGCTTCAGGATAGAATAAGTCAGGGTCTGTGCATTGTAATAAAGGCACTACCATAGTTCGTAATCGTTTATCAAGGTTCTTTGCATAGAACTCAGAAGCTACAAAAACTATATCATAATCTTCATACTCTTCTACAGATACCATCTTTGGATGACTTATATTCCATACGACATTTACATGTTTTAAAGAAACATGATATCTATTTAAACCTCTTAGGTGAATAACAGCATCACAATCTGCATCATCTCCATTATACCATTCAGGCATAATCTGAATTATTGCTTCATGTCCTAATTTATAAAAATACTTTTTCATTGCAAGGGCAATATGATAATCACCCCATTCCTGGGCTACCTCCCATTCTGGAACACAGATTTTAATAGAAAATTTCATCCTTTAGTGCCTTTATCAATATTTCTTTAAACTGCTTTGCCCTTATTGTATATGTATGATTTTTGAGTATAAGCCTCTTGGCTTTTTCACCAATCTCTCTTCTTTTATCATTATTTGCGAGTAATTCCTTTATAGTAAAGGTTAACTCATCACTATCGTGATAAACAAAAATAATATCCTCAGGAAATATTTCATTAATATCTTTTGCTGCATTTGTTATTAGACAACAACCACAGGCCATTGCCTCAAATACACGAGAATTGATCATACCATACGGTTTGGTAACATGATTGTGATCATCGAGAACAATCTTTGATGAGCTGTAAATATTTGGTAACTTTTTATAATCTATAAACCCTCTCCAGTATTTTTTAAAATTTTCGACCTTGTTCCAATTGTTACCATAAATATGAAAGTTCCATTCTTGTGCAACTTTTAATGAATCAATTATTTCTCTGTTGACATCCCAGTAGTTCCCGGTAAAAACAATATCGCTTGCAAACTCTTCCTTAGATTCTACTGGCTTAAATATATCAGTATCTGCACCTATCATTAATACTTCAGAATCTTTACCCGTTTTCTCTCTAATTAACCTTCTTGATTCTCTGGAGGTTGTTAATATTAAATCATATTTATCAAACCACTCACGTTGTATCCATCGCTCGACCCAGTTCCTTATCCAGGCAACCTTAATAATCTTCTTATTATTTTCTATTTTTCTTAGATCATAATGATCTATCAGTACAAGAAGGATGTTCAAATCATCGGGAATATCATACCACTGCTCTTTTGGTATTCTTGGAAGATAAATAATCTCATATCCTAATTTTTCTAATTCTTTCCCTAAACCTTTCGCTGTATAATAATCACCCGCAGGAGTTCTTTCATTATCTTCTGTAATTGCAATCCCTATTTTAAAGGTTTTTTTTGTATAAAAGTGAGCATTATTCAACTGGTCCATCAACAGCTTCTTTTTCAGAAATCTATACCATTTATTTGTAAATACTTCTATATTAATGGTCCTATTCTTCCTCTTCTCATCCTTAAATTCAAAGTTTTGGGTTCCAAACTCATAATGAAACAGTGTACTCGTAGGACAATATATTATTCTGTATCCAATCTTTCTGATCTTCAGACAAAAATCTACATCCTCATACCCATAGAAATATCGTTCATCAAATCCTCCAACTTTTTCAAAAAGATCTTTTCTTACAAGCATACATGCAGCAGTAACTGCCGGAACCTCTCTCTGTATATTAGCAACCTTATCTAATGGTTGAATATTGATCCCTTCATTTACTGGCCTAACAAAATCTCCTTCATCATAAAAAGTTATCCCCATGTGCTGAATTGAGTGGTCAGGGAATAATAAGTCGTCATAATTAGCAACAAGTCCTCTCTCCGGGTAAATAAGTTTACTTCCTACTACTCCTGAGTGTTTATCATGTTCTATCACATAAAGCATTTCATTTAACCAATTATACAAAGGTTCTGTATCATTATTAAGAAATAAAAGGTAGACTCCTGTAGCAATTTTAACAGCCTGATTATTGGCTTTTGAGAAAGAAACATTCCCTTTATTTTCAATAAGCTTTAGATTTTCAAGAGAAAGTGATCTTAAGAAATCAAGAGAACCATCGTTTGATGCATTATCAACAACTATAATTTCATAATTGGAATTATTAATATTCTTTTTTATACTATCAAAACATCTTTGCAGGTATTTTTTACCATTTCTGTTTAGAATAACTATAGAAACCTTCCGGGAAGAACAAAACTGTTTAGCTTTTAAATTTTTTTTAACAAATGCTGTAATTTCTGCATAGGAAGGATAGTTATGTGTATTTCTTAATTTATTAGAAGCTTTAAGCTTCATTCTTTTTAGTTGTATCATAATGGAGTGAGCATATCTTAGTGGTTTAGTGATTTTCCAGCTCAAACTATTTTGGTAATTTTCAATCACCTTATTACGTTCGTAATTTTTTTGATTAACTAATACTTCTATATTTCGAATTTCCTCAGTTTTCCTGCTTACTTCATGTTGTAGCTCAATAAGAACCTGCTCTTTCTCCTGTATCGATGCCTGAAGATGCTCACGTTCTCTTTGTGCCTCGACGCCTTCCTGCTCAAGCTTCGACCGTATTTCTGTTAGTTGGCGTTCTTTCTCAAGGAGGTCCGTCCGGAACTGTTCAAACTGCTCCTGCCCCTTTGTTCGCTCCTCTTCCATTCTTGAGCGCATCTCCTCAAGAGCCTGCTCTTTCTCCTGTATCGATGCCTGCAATCGTTCCCGCACCTGCTGGCCTTTAGCTTGCTTTTCTTTAAAAGAAACTGCTGCCTTTTTGTGTGTGAGAACTTCCTCAATTCTCAGTCTCTCGATAAGACAGAGTTGTTTAGACATGGGAGGGGTCATTTTAAGGGATTCCAGAAACTCGGCAAGCCTTGGTTTCTGTTCCAGGATTGAGAGTGGCACCAGAATTCCCAGACCATGAATTCCGGACACTATGGTTAGACTGAAGTCCTCTTTAGACTGTTCTAAAAAATCCTCAACAGCCGTCAGCACCCCATTTTGTAAGTTGTTCTCATAGATGGCATTGTATAGATGGTCATTCAGCCCGCCTTCATCAACCAGCCCGCCTTTATTAAGACTAATCCCTTTTTTCTGGTATGGCTTACGATAGATGTCAGGAATATTTTCCGGGTGATAATACAGGTCTCGCCGGCCATAAGGCCACTCAACATCATGCAACATTATTACGGGGAAGCAACCCTTTTTCTTGGCATTTCTTTCTATCAGGAGAAGCTCATTAAATACGGTATACCAGTTATGGTCGCCATCTATGAGAACAATATCATAGACATTAATCTTTAGAAGAGCATTCAGACTCAACTCCTTGTAAAAGACGAAACCCTCCCCGTATCGATGTCTCCATTCATCGACATCATATTTTGGCTCAGGGTCAATGACATGTACTACACCGCCATGTTTGAAGCAGTATTCAACTATGTTCAGGGTATTTTCCCCCTGCTCCGAACCTATTTCCACTATAGAAGTTGGATGTAAGATATCAAATACATGCTTAATCAAACTTTCCCATAACCTATGCATGCCAGTAAACCTCCGAACACCCTTCTCTTTAGCTTTTAATTCTTTTTATATATGTCTATAATCTCTTTGTAGGAAGGATAGTTATGTGTATTTAGTGGTTTAGTGATTTCCCAGCTCAAACTATTTTAGTAACACTCAATTGTTTTATTCAGTTCATTACTCTTCTGCTCAAGTAATAGATTTAAATCTTGATCTCCTCGTTTTTCCTTTTTTATCTCATACTTCAAACTCAGATAGTTCCTGCCCTTTTATATGAAGAGTTCCCCCCAGATTTTTTCTCCCTCTCTGACTCTTTGGACGACATTCCTCTATATTTGCATCTCTCTCTG
The DNA here is from genome assembly GCA_913009765.1 of uncultured candidate division Zixibacteria bacterium. The sequence continues at coordinate 15,896 of CAJVYT010000011.1, read as the reverse complement.
CCATTACCTTAATTACTTCTCCTGAAGTCTGCTTTAAAATATGCTTTCTAAAGGCAAATTATGAAGGGATAAAATCTAAGGATTGTAAACAATAAAAACAAAAGACCTAAAAACATTTGAAAAAAGTAAAAACAATAATAGTATATCATAAGAAAAAAAACTGATACAAGCAAAAACATAACAAAATTAGATTATTCTTCATTGACACTCTACGAATTACCTCTATATTTTCTATAGTGATGGGTAATTCATACATTCTACAACTTGAGTCTGCCCATCTCTTACCTCTGTCGGTTGAGCGAGCATAACAAATATCGTGATTTGACGTTACATTGCTTGTCTCACGCCATATACACGAAACATGAAAACTCCATTCTTATCGATTCCAGCCCATCTATATGCATTTTGCTTCTTTTTCTGCAAAAGTTAAATCTTTGCTTGACTCTTAGCAAACAACTCAATAATGCTTCCTGGGATAATTTAAATCGATTTTTCAAATCTGCTCTAAAAGAATTTTATAAATTATGACGGCATCCATATCAAACCGAAGAATCAAGAACGCCATCCGCATTTTCAAATAAACAGCCAACTTATATTTGTCACATTATAAGTATTCTCTATTGTGAACATAAAAAACTGGGAGAATACAGTCATTCCCCCGTTTTTTTTAACATTATGAATCACAAACTATTTACAATCCATTCCAGTTCCCTGTAAGTGGTTCATCTCCTGTGGAACCATAGGCAACTGTTATATCAGGAGCCCCTATACTATTGCTATTTCTGAGATAGAATGTCTTGTTAGAGGATCTGTAGACTCCTATAGTATCGATACCATCTCCATTCCAGTCCCCTACTAATGGGATGTCTGTTGACTTTCCAAAGCTGAACGATACATCGTGAGGTCCAGTGCTATTCGCGTTCCTTAAATAAAAAATGTTTCCTCTCCGTATACCTACTGTATCCACACCATCTCCATTCCAGTCTCCTACCAATGGTTCGTCCGTTGATTTACCGAAATTGAAGGATATGTCATGGGGGCCGGTTGAATTGCTGTTTCTCAGATAGAAGTTGTTCCCTCTTCTCACTCCCACTGTATCCACACCATCTCCATTCCAGTCTCCTACCAATGGTTCGTCAGTTGATTTACCGAAATTGAAGGATATGTCATGGGGGCCGGTGCTGTTGCTGTTCCTTAAGTAGAAGTTGTTCCCTCTTCTCACTCCTGCTGTCTTACCACCTGGCTGAGATGCACTAATACCTGTATCACCGTCCCAGTCGCCCATAAGCGGATCGTCTGCTGCCTTTCCGAAATTGAAGGATATGTCATGGGGACCAGTGCTGTTGCTGTTCCTTAAGTAAAAGTTATTCCCCCTTCTCACTCCTATAGTGCTGATACCATAATAGGGCGCAAAATTCTCCTCCGTAGCAAGGCAGTACCATTCTGAACTTGCACCATCAATGGAGGAGCTCCACTGCCTGACCCTGAGGATCTTTGTATTACTTTCATTGACATCAATCTGCTCAACATTATTAGGTATTGTGTTTGAGTTCATCAAGAGTGTGTAATCACTTGCCCTGTACACAAGTAGATCCATATCTGTAAGGTTGTAAATCGTCGCTGGATAGGCAGCATTGTTATAAATCCCCCGCTTATACCATACAAGGGTCGCCTTTTCATTGTTATACATATACCCCTTGTACAACCTGTTCCTATGCGTTGAATCTGTCCAGTTGCAGAAATAGTCACTTTTGTTAAACTCTGCCTCCAAAAGGTCAATATAACCCCAACCATAGTCCGGATCCCAGTTACTGCCTCCTACCTGTGTATCGTCAGCAGTAGTATTGTTTGTGCCATTATTATCATAAGCATCAGCCGTGTTGATCAATATAGCCTTTGATGCCCGCGGATTATAAATTCCTGCATCCGCAAAGAGCACAAGAGAACCTCCAACATGGGGGGCTGCCATGCTTGTACCAGAGCAGCGAGACCAGTCGTAACCCTGCCTCTGTGCCCTTGTCTCCCAGCAATTAGGATCAGGATTACCGCTTCCTGTACCTGCATGGGAATTGTTGGTTGAGACTATGTTTGTTCCAGGAGCTATGAGGTCGGGTTTCCTCCTGCTATTAGGCGTTGGACCATAAGCACTGCCGCCATCTAAGTCATCCGAACGTGTCAACGTACCCATGTCATTCATATTTAAGACAGAGATAATATTGTAGGCCATCTCTGGATGGTAGAGACCAGTCGCATTTGTGGATGCTATGCTTACAGGAGTACCCCGATACTGTATAAAGGCATCAAGGAACTGCTCTATCTGCCTGTAATCCGTACTGCCATTTGAATCCCAGCCGAAGCTCCAGTTAACCGCCTCAGGGTCATCTGTGGCACCGGTCTCAAGCCAGTGCATGTTTGTCATGGCAGTAGCTTCACTATTTGAAGAATACGACCAGATAACCTCATCCGGGGCAGGCACGACTCCGGTATATGTTCCGTCACTGCTTGTTGCAATACCCGTAACATGGGTACCATGTCCGCTCTCAGCATTATCAACGCTTGAGCCTGTATTGGTCTCATACGTATGGCTAAGCGCAGGATGGTCCTGCTGTACCCCTGTATCCATTATGCCAAAATCCCAAGTGTTGCTGCCGTCATATCCAGCACTCCACCAGTTATCAGCACCTATGGAGTCGGTGCTGATATCGAGCCGTCCATTGGGAAACGGATCAGTCGGTTCTTCAGTGATACGAAGCTTTGGTGCTTGAACCTCGTCAATGGCCAGAACCCGCGGATCTTCTGCAAGGGCCTCAAGCCCTCCTGCCGGCACCCTGGCTTCAACTATATTAAACCCTTTTACCTCAAGCAAGACGGTGCCCCCGACCCCCTCTATTAATGCCCTTGTCTCGGCCCGCGCCTCAGTTAACCGCTCCTCAGCAACTTCTCCCATCTGTTGATGCATGCTCTGGCGAGTACTGTCCAGCTCTTCCTTCAGACTCTGAAGCCTAACCCTCTCCTGAGCACTTGTCTCTCGGATGTAAAGACCTGACTCGATGTATTCCTTCTCTCCTTCTTCATCAAGTGAAGGGCGCTCTTTTGTTAAGCCCCTGTTTATCTGGCGAATCTCCGTCTTTAGTGACTCAATTTGAAGCTCAAATTCAGCCCTGACCCCCTCCAGCTCAGAGACATGAGGCTGGGAACGCATGTATACAGTTACATCTACAGCGTCACCTGGCTCTATTCTTGATATTTTTGCACGCAGTTCTTCTGATAGAACAGGGGTCGTCTCCATCATAAGGGTGTTGAACTCTTCTCTGGTATAAACATTACCGTATTGATCAATAAATTCTAAGAAAGGAGCTCCATCAACCTCCTTTTTTACAACATGGTACTTCTCACCCATAGGGCCTGTAATATTCACTTCATCTTCTATAACAACCTCTGAAGAGAATGAAGGTGGTACAGAAAAAAGGAAAGCTCCCATAATCAACAGACATATTAAATTTTTACTTCTCATTTTATTATCCTCCTTTCATCTTCGACTTAGAATATTGTTCACCTATAATATCTTACCTCACATTGGAATTCCGTTCAATATCCCAAAATCATCCACTATTTCGGCAGGCCCGGTGCTGTTGCTGTTCCTTAAATAGAACCTCCCGTTTGATGGTCGATATACGCCTATCGTATCCACTCCGTCTCCGTCCCAGTCCCCTACTACGGGCTCATCTGTTGATCTGCCAAAATTGAAGGATATATCATGGGGACCTGTTGAATTACTGTTCCTCAGGTAGAAGTTATTCCCACGCCGTATCCCTATCGTATCCACTCCGTCTCCATCCCAGTCCCCTACTATGGGCTCATCTGTTGATCTGCCAAAATTGAAGGATATATCATGGGGACCTGTTGAATTACTGTTCCTCAGGTAGAAGTTATTCCCACGCCGTATCCCTATCGTATCCACTCCGTCTCCGTCCCAGTCCCCTACTATGGGCTCATCTGTTGATCTGCCAAAATTGAAGAGCAAATCTATTGCTCCACCATCCCATAGACTATTGCCATTCACGTCAAGATACCAATAACCATTCTTAAATACACCAATTACGCCTTCTGAAAACTCATCAGCCCCAATGTCTGTTGTTGCTACTGTATCCCCATCTCCATCGTAAGGCCTGACATCTCCTTCAAAGTCATCCAGAGGGGCGCCAGTGTCTGTCCCTGTATCTATACATGGTGATCCTGCGGTAAGATGGAAGTTGCCTCCTGAGAGATTAGAAAATACTGGATCTGCATTCATATTGCCACCAAGGTCATTGTATGTCCCTGGATAGCTTGGATCGTTAAATATATCCTCTATATCATTATAGGAGGAATCGACAGCAGTGGTTCCTCCTGGCTGGCGAATTGCTATATCCCCTCCATTTGAGGCTGTATTGCCCCAGATGATATTGTTCTTAAGTGTTATATCCGTAACCCCTGCTGAATAAGAATAAGCGCGTAGACCACCACCATTACTAATAGCGGCATTGTCTGCAATAGTGTTGTTAGTCAAGATTAATGTAGTATTGCCCGAATCTTCAGAATAGGCATAAATTCCGCCACCGTTGCTATCAGCATTGTTACCTGTAATGATATTGTTCGTTAGTATGACTGATGTACTGGAGCCTGAATTCTGAGAAAAGGCGCCAATTCCGCCTCCAGCGGCAGTTACAGCATTGTTTGAAATAATATTTCTGTTCAATGTTAAAGTAACAGTCCCTGAAGAATAGGAAACTGTATAAATACCACCGCCATAATCAGTGTTTCCATTCCGGATAGTAAAGCCCTCTATGGTTACATCTATGTCTATACCTAATGCACTAATAGAAAACACCCCATCACTTCCACCTCCATCTACTACAGTCAATGAAGGGTCTTCACCCCTTGAACTGAAATCACTGCTCCATCCTCCCTGGATACGCAGACCGGTTAGTGATGTGTCTATGGTGACGTTCTCATAATAAATCCCCCGGGCCACTTTGATTGTTGTTCCATCTCCAGCCGCATCGATTCCATCCTGTATTACGGAATAACATGGTGTATTTCCTCCACAGGTACCATTGGGTTCAATATAAATGACACTTGGAGTAAAGGTAGCCTCAACAGTCTTATCGGAGTCCATTGTTACTATGCATGTTGTTGATGTACCTGTACATGCACCTGACCACATAGTAAAGGTTGAGCCTGTATCAGGTGAAGCTGTAAGGGTTACGTCTGTACCATCATCGTATGCCTCTGTGCAGTCAGCGCCACAATCTATCCCATCAGGTAAACTCGTCACTGTGCCACTGCCATTTATATTAACTGTTAGGTTGTAAGCATCAAGATCAAATGTCGCTGTGACCGATTTATCTCCATCCATTGTCACAATACATGTTGTTGTATTGCCAACACATGCACCTGACCAGCCAGTAAAAGTTGAACCTACATCAGGTGTTGCTGTCAGTGTTACCACTGTGCCTTCATCGTATGCCTCTGAGCAATCACTACCGCAGTTGATTCCTGATGGACTGCTCGTTACTGTGCCTCCACCGATAGGGTTGATGGAAACATTGAGGGTATAAGTTTGAGACTGAGGTGTTGCTGAGGCTGTTGCACCTAAAGATGTATTATTAGCGTTATCAATTGCACAAATACGATAATTATATGTGACTCCATTGGTTAGGTTGGCATGGGTATAAGTAGTACCGGAATCAAAATATATTTGTGTTCCGCTTGAGCAAGAGCTGGGTGTATCGCCTGCGCTATAGACAACTTTATAATTGTTTATTCCGCTTGTTGCATCTGAAAAGCCATTCCATCTTAATGATACCTGTGCATTTCCAGCAATAGCCGTGACAATACCATTTATTGGCACAGTCGAATCGAGGATAATAGAATTCGAATATGGCGTTGCATTTACATTGCCTGCGCCATCCTTAAACCAAACATAAACAGTCTTCGTGGCATCTCCTGATGTCAATGTCCAGGACTTTGATGTTGTATAGGTTTCCCATGACGAGCAGGAAGTAGTATTGCTTATACACATCTGAGAGACGCCACTCGGGTCAGAGGCAAAGAGGGTTAAAGTAACTGAGGCGATATTGGTAAATGTAGAATTATTGTTAATGTCTATCTGCCCAGTCGGCGGTATATTGTCAGCTTGTTTTGCGTATTTGAGATCAGAATTAAAACCATCGTAATAGCTGATATGTGCCTTGCTGTTTGAGTCGAGCATCATGGAAGTATATGCTGCATCTGCTAAATTGTCTACGGTAGAAGTAACCCATGACCCCAATGAATTTGTAGAATATTTAATACCATTATTTCGATAACTGATATGCACATTATTGTTTGAGTCTACCACTATGGAAGAATGGAAATAACCGTTGTTACTTTGGCTGCTATCTATTATAGAGGTTTCCCATGAGCCGGAAGCATTTGTTGCATATTCGAGTAAATAAGTCCAATTCCAAGCCTGATCATAGCTTGCGTGCGGATAGCTGATATGAATATTATTATCGATATCGACCGCTAAAGAGGTATTTAAGTTAGATACGCCTATTTGAAGATTGCTTGCAATTGTAGAAACAACCCAGGAGCCTGATACATCTGTCGCGTACCTTAAAGCACTTGAAACTTCATCAAGAAAACTGATATGCACCTTATTGTTTGAGTCAATAGCTATGGAAGTATCTCTTGCAGACCCACTATTGTCAATTGTAGAAGTAACCCAAGAACCTGATGAGTTAGTAGCATACTTAAGATTACCACTGGATATGTAACTAATATGCACTTTATTGTTTGAATCGATTGCTAAAGAGTTAAAAGAACCGTAAGATGAGCTATCTATAATGCTTGTAACCCAGGTGCCGGAAGCATTCGTAACATATCTTAGAGAACCAGTATTTGAGGGATTATTATAGTAAGAATAACTAATGTGTATCTTGTTGTTTCCATCTATCGCGATATCATTATGACCACCAATATAATAGCCAGTCCCAGCTTCAGATGCCAAAGTGGTAGTAACCCATGCCCCTGAGGTATGTGTGGCATATTTGAGATGAGTATAAAAACCATTTTGGCCACTATCTGCATACGAGATGTGTACTTTGTCATTAGAGTCTATGGCAAGATTTGAACCGGCCCCTACATATCCAGTGCTGTCAATCGTCTCTATGTTCCAGCCGGTCCCTGATGGAGAAATATTCAAACTGACTGAGCGAGTTTGAGGGGAATTAAGCGCTCCATTTGCTGATATGGTAATCATATCATCGTATACCCCTGATATAAGCGTATTTGCATTGCTGTTTATCGAAACTGTAACGGTAGCCGTTCCGTCGGCCGCCAAATTTCCAGCGGTTGGATTAAGACTTATCCAATTTACATTACTTGATACAGTCCAGTCAAAAGGCATGTTGCCCGTATTTTGTATGGTTAAGGTATTAGTTGTTGGAGTAAACTGCCCGCCTTCATTTCCTGAAAATGAAAAACCACCTATGGGAGTTACTGAAAGAACTCCAGAATAAAGCGTAGCACAGCTTTCATTAGAGTATGCCGAATACCCAAAAGCGCTGGAGAATGCCCTAACACGATAGCAATAGGTAGTACCCGGAGTAAGCCCGCTACCAAAGCCATTATCAACCCATGAGGTTGTATTAGAATCCAAAGCATATATTTGACTATATGACTCCGTTCCTATTTGCCGTTCAAGTAGAAACGCTTCTTCATTAGATGAATTATCATTCCATGAAAGTGTGATTGTATTATCTGAATTTGCAGCGGCCTGAAGGTTAGTAGGTGGATTAATAATTTCTGAATATCCGGCTTGAGTAACCGTAAATATTTGTCCACCTATGTTCAGTGTGCCTTGCCTTGCTGCTATGCTTGTGTTAGCAGCAACAAAATAATAGACCGTTCCATCTCCACTTCCACTGCTGCCGGAAGTAACAGTTATCCAATAGACATTGCTATAAGCGCTCCATCCGCAACCGCTGTGTGCGGTTACACTCACTGCGTCTGAACCACCTGATGAAGTAAATGATTGGCTTAAGGAATTGATAGAATAACTGCAGGCTGCAAAATTGGCTACAACAGTACAATTCGATGTAATTGCATTTGTTGTGAATGTATTCCCTGCTAGTACACCTCCGCATGTGCCTGTTGTACTTTCTATGTAGTTAGGAGAATACGGATATACAGTAAATTGTGTCGTTGATCCGGAGTTCACCGTTACCGGTGTAGACGGGCTAATATTTCCACTTCCAATTGCTGAAGGAGTTACCGTATATGTAGTAGGGCTGTCTATTGCAAAATTGGCAATAACAGTGCAATTTGAAGTAATAGCGCTTGTCGTAAATATGTTCCCTGACAATATCCCGCCGCAAGTGCCACCTACGGAGCTTATGTGATAACCTGTATTGGGTGTAACAGTGAATTGCAGAGTATCATTATAGTTAACTGTCTGAGGTGTTGATGGACTTATGCTCCCACCTGCGCTCGCTGACGGAGTTACGGTATAAGAATTATTTGGAGTTGCAAACGTTGCCGTTACTGTCTTATCTGTATTCATTGTCACAAAACAGAACGTCCCTGATGGTCCTGAAGTGCTGTCACATCCACTCCAACCGCTAAAGATATTGCCGTTTGTTGTTGACGTTGCAATAAGTGTTACTTCCATGCCATTGTCGTATATCCTTGTAAACTGTGTTATACCGTCAGCCAGACTATTATTGTCATTTGGACTGATATATATGTAGACCCCATTGTTGGGATTTGATGAGGCAGCCGTCAAAGTGTAGGCTACGGGACTTACTAAAGGGGTTAAGTAAATATTTCCCATATCATACGAAGAGTTTGTAATGGTATAGAAATTTGTAAATTTTTCGTAATATCCACTTTTGGTTATATAAAGATAATAATCTCCTTGCTGCAAATTACTGAAAGAAACATTGCCATTGGAATCTGTTGTTTTAGTATCTTTAAAAGTTGATGAATTCGGCCCGTAAAGCTGAACAGATGCACCGAATATGGTACTATTTGTATTTTTGTTAATAACTGTCACATTGAGACCACCATTCGTTATATTAACAGACAGCGCAATGGATGTTTCATTTACACCGGACAATACCTTCAAAATTGTATTATTTATTTGATCATAATCGCCTAACCAACCGTAGTTTTCTTTGCTATATTCTGCAGCATAACATACAAGGTAAGGATAGCTACAATCAGAGGGTGGCTCATTAATATTTAAAAAATACAAAATTTCTAATTGATTACCGCAATAATCATAATAGGCATCTAAAACTTTGCGCGTTGCTGCCAATAAGTTCCATTGATTTGATAGTGTTACAATTTGATATAATCCAAATGATTCGTTAATAGCTAACAGTGAATTATAAACTACATAAGAAGTAATAGTTTTGGGAGTTGGGGTTATCGCAAATGCTAAAACGGTAGATATCCCGTCAGCAATTTGGGGCATAATCTTAACCCCTGATGCCTCCATAGCAATACCAGCAGTCTTTATTCCTTTTATAACTACATCATTTGCCGTTTTAATATCAAAAACATTCCTAATATCGAGAACATGGTAAGCAATCTTCATCATGTTTTCCCTGAATCGAGTTTCAGTGTTAGCACTGTGGATATTGTCATCAATTAAATCCATTTCAATTTTCATAGATGTATCAAAATATTTACGATAAGTTCCAAACTTCAGATTCCAATCATCACTATTGCATTTTGTGGGTATCGATATAGGATCTTGTGCAAAGACGGAAACTGCAAAAATAAGAAAAAGAAAACAACATGTCGCAACTGCTGGGGCCTTCATTGAAATAGGAAAGCGTAAATATTTTCCGGCAGAAGAATTTAGAACTATGCGCCTGAAACATAAGGCATGAAACATACGGATTAATAAATGCTGTATTATCCTTGTCAGATATTGCAGAAATCTATTTGCTCTACGAGTCGTAGACCTTAACATGGCTTACCCCCCCTCCTTTTCCCTAACATTTCTCTTTTCCCCCTCATAACCCTACTCCCTCAACTCTTTAACCACAAACTACTTCTTTGAGCACAAAAAACAAAAAGCCACCCACACCAAGCTTCTGGTGTAAATGACTTCCTGTCATATCCATCGCCCTCAATATCTCCATTACCTCTCCATCCATCCTCTATGAGGCAGACAATAAAGATCTTATAGTGAAGCTCCCCGACCAAAGGTCGGGGCTTCCGAGTAAGGAATATTGATTTATATAGCTGGCCTTCATCCCCGATCAAAGATCGGAGCATTCAGCCAGCATCCTCGTAAATACATACCCTAATAGACCTAATTTAACAAGAAATAATACGTCACATTACATCCCAATTAGATTAGACCATATTAGTCTATACTCAAAACTCTAAGTAGTGTTTGTGTATAAATTGCCATTTTTTATTTTTGTCATGCCCGAAGTCTTTAATCGGGCATCCAGAACCTATTGAAAAGACTGGATTCCGGCTTAAGGACTGCCGGAATGACTGATAGAGAAATTGAGTTTGTACACAGACTCTAAGTAGTCATGGAAATGTCTGGAAATGTAGAGCAACTTATAGGCACCCAGATAGCAAAAATCCGCAAAGAGCGAGAGATAACACAGGAAAAATTAGCAGGGTTAATCGATGTATCTACGGAAACCATATCAGGGCTGGAACGCGGAGTATCAATCCCCTCATTAAAAACCCTCCAAAACATCAGCAATTCCCCCTCAAAGATATCTTTGACTTGAGTATACTCCAAAGCCTAAAGCATCTGCAACTGAAAAAGCAAGCATAAACTGCTTGCCCATCTCAGAACAAAGAAGGCAGATGATATCAAAATGTGCTATCGCATATCAATAAGGCATCTTTGAGCAGATAGAGAAGAACTATCAGCCAAAAAAAATGTAATAATCAACAAACTTTGACTACGCTGTTTTCAACGTTGCGTAACTTACCCCATACATATGTTAAAAGGTTGAGGCTGAGGTTGAGAAAAAACATCTTTCTTAGCCTTAGCCTGACCTTAGCCTTTTTTGTACTTTCTGTGAATATCTGTGTATATCTGTGGCAAAAAAGTCCTTATTCTTTATTCAGCATTAAACAGGGGTCTGCAAAATTGTCCCCCCTTGTCTTTTCTGTTTGTCCTCTGTTAAAGTTTTTATAGGAGGTATTTATGGATAAAGATAACCTTTGGATAGTTGAACATTTCAGTGAGCTTGTGACCAAATACGCCGGCAAATATATTGCTGTTGTAAATGAAAAGTTGGTAGCTGTTGGTGATTCAGGGAAAGAAGTAGAAGACAAGGCTCGAGAAATAGAACCAAAGAAGATGCCTTCTGTGCTTCGTGTACCTCGTGAAGAGGATATGGCGTGTCTCTTGTAGAATTCCCTTATACATTGCATAAAGGCTACCTGATGCCAATAATTCCCATCACCATCCTTAATCACTGGGTGTGGGTCTTTGTCGATTCTGGAGCGACCTTCACTATCCTGAGCGCAGATGATGCACACCGCATTGGGATAGAGTGGGAAAGAGGTAGACCACAGATGATTGTAGTTGGTGATGGAAGCTTTATCCCTACCTATTTTCATGACCTCTCCATCAAAATCGGTGAATGGCATGTTACTGCCCCTGTTGGTTTCTCTGAACGACTTGGTGTTGGCTTTAATCTGCTTGGACGCAAAGGTATATTCGATCAATTCCAGGTCTGTTTTAACGACCACACCAGAAAAGTGACCTTTCAGAAAATCTAACCTTTCTCCAATCAAGTTCAGAGTCACATTTTGGTTTTTGACCTTTCTCTTCCGATAGTCAATCAAAGGCTCGATTCCCAATTAGACACTATGCTATTAGAAAATTGTAATCCTATCTGAGAGTTTGTTGAGGAGTTGGAAAAACGCAGAAATCTGCTGACTGGATTATTCAGGACTTGAACCCAGAAACTTAAAAGAATAAAACTTAAGAATTGAGCTTCGTTGCTCTACCCCATTTCTTCCCCCTTGCGCTAATAATAAAATAAAAGCACCAAACCCCTCTTTTTGTCAAGCAAAAACAGGGGTTAAGTTTATTGAACGTCCCATGATAACAATATTCTATATTTCAAGCAACTGTTATGCCAATTTTTAACTAATTGATTTTAAAGAATATTTTTGGACAGACTTATGGGGAGTGGGTCTTCAGGAAACAGTTCAGATGATTCGAATCGATATCTTGACAATTGCTATAACTATAATACATAATATTTAATATTATGCATTATCAATATGGCTGAATATGAAATACTTTCGCAGAAAACTGCAGAAAAATATACGTCCGTGGCTGAAAAAGCCTGATACAATAGTCATACTGGGCGCACGGCAGGTGGGCAAGACCTCTCTTCTATCTCTCTTAGAGGATGACATGAAAGAGCTTTGGGGTGACTCAAAAAACATTTTTACCTTTAACCTGGAAGATACCGACCATCTAACGGCTCTAAATCGTGATCCAAAGTATTTCAGAGAATACTTGATTTTTTCAGGCGCTGATCCCGAAAAAGACTCTGTGGTTATGATAGACGAGATTCAATATCTGGATGATCCTTCGCATTTTCTTAAATATCTTGCAGATTTTGAGCCATCCGTTAAACTCATTGTAACAGGGTCTGCCTCTATTCAGATAAAGAAATTTAAGGATGGGCTGACAGGGCGAAAGAAGAGCTTTCAACTGTTCCCACTCGATTTCCGGGAATTTGTATTATTCAAGGGGAAGGACCATCTTATTTCCGTGTTGGAGAAGTTTAATTTCAAAGAGATTATATCAGGTCAAACAGAGATAGACCCGCAAAGGATATTGCCTTTTAAGAATGAATTGGGAACCCTGTTTGAAGAATACATATTATATGGTGGCTATCCAAAGGTGGTCCTAACAGGGTCACGAGATGAAAAGTTACAGGAGTTACAGGAACTATTTGAAACATATGAGCTGAAGGATGTTAACATTCTCTTTAATGTGGGCAATATAGCAGCCTTTAGAAACCTCTTTAGATTGATGGCGAGCAACATTGGAAATCTGCTGAACGTCAATGAGGTTTCAGGAACCCTTGGTATCGGCAGGGACACTGTAAGGCGTTATCTTGCGGTACTGGAGAATTCATTTATCGTCCATTCTCTCCCCCCTTTTCACAGCAATGTCCGTAAAGAGCTTACAAAAATGTCCAAGTTGTTCTTTCTTGATACGGGAATGAGAAACTTTGCAGTAAGAAATTTTACTGAATTGAGCTTCCGGCCGGATAGGGGAAGCCTCTTTGAAAATGCAATATTTGGAGAGATTTACAAGAACCTTGGGATTATAGATCAACTGTTCTTCTGGAGAACTCTATCAAAGAATGAAGTTGATTTTATTCTCCCCGGCGACCGGAAGGTTGCCATTGAGGCAAAACTTTCTTCCGATAGTCAATTAAGACAACCTGCCGGACTCAGGGCATTTGGTAAAATTTATCATGATTTTAAACATGTTGTCGTAACAATGAATCAATTTGCATGCGATGAAGGGATATATTACCTGACAGGATGGATGATATAGCGAAAGATACTATTGGCTCAGGCAATGAGCCAATATCTCTTTACCCCTCCAAGTTCTTCCTCTACAGCGCTTTCATCATAATCAAAAAGAACAACCCCTTCGGAAACAAGAAAGTCCATAAAGTCAAACCTGTTCATGCCAGCAAGTTTTGCAGCCTTGCCCATAGACAAACGCTTCTTTTTAAAGTACTGAAGCGCTAAGAACCGCCTCATATCAAGTTCTAATCCTTTAACTCCTACCTTCAAAGAAGCCAATACATCTTCAGGCACATTAAAGGTTATCTTTTCAGTTCTCATAACACCTCCACTGGTATAATGTTCATTATGCTTGATTACTCCGATTTCTAAATAAAATTATACCACAAAATACAAAGAGCCTGGCCTGCCGGCCTTATTAAATCGAGCACTGTTGCAGACATAGAGGAACGTCAAAAAAGGGCAATTACTGCAGCCGGCCGTTTCCATAATGCCTTACAAACCAGTTATAGGTAACTAAAATACCATCCCTTAGTCCAGTTTTTGCTTTCCAGCCTAAGGAATTCAGTTTTGATACATCGAGGAGTTTCCGTGGCGTTCCATCGGGTTTTGTAACATCATAGACGATCTCTCCGTCATAGGAGGTAATTCCTTTAATGAGGGCTGCAAGATCTCCGATGGAAAGGTCTTCCCCCGTTCCGATATTAATTATCTCTGAATCATCATAGTTTTTCATCAAAAAGAGGCCGGCATCAGCAAGGTCATCGATATAAAGAAACTCTCTTTTAGGAGTCCCTGTACCCCATACTGTTACAAAGGGTTCGTTCTTTACCTTGGCCTCATGGAATTTTCTTAGTAACGCAGGGAGCACATGGGAATTCTCTAAATCAAAGTCATCCCCGGGACCATACAGGTTGGTCGGCATCACGGATATAAAATGTGTACCATACTGCCTGTTATAGGCCTGACACATCTTGATACCTGCGATCTTAGCAACGGCATAGGACTCATTAGTCGGCTCAAGCTTTCCGTCAAGCAGGTATTCTTCTTTCATAGGCTGAGGCGAGAATTTAGGATATATACATGAACTGCCGAGGAAAAGAAGTTTCCTCACCCCCGTACTGTAAGCAGAATGTATAACATTGCTCTGTATCATCAGGTTGTCACGGATGAATTCAGCGGGGTAGGTGTTGTTGGCGTGAATGCCTCCCACCCTGGCTGCGGCAAGGAAAACATAGTTGGGATTCTCTCTCTCAAAGAAAGCCTCCACGTCGGCCTGCCTTCTGAGATCAAGTGATTTACTATCCCTTGTTATGAAATTTGTATAACCCTCAGACACCAGCTTCCGGTATATCGCGGATCCAACAAGTCCCCGGTGACCGGCAATATATATTTTAGCGTCTCGTTCCAAAATCTCCTCCTGACTCTAAATAGTGTCTGTGTATAAAGTCAATATCTCTATCTTGTCATTCCGGCAGTTCTTAAGCCGGAATCTATTCTTTTCAATAAGTTCCGGATATCCCGAAAGCGTTCGGGACATGACAAGAATAAAAAATGGCAATTTATACACAGACTCTACTTAGTCTGTATATAAAGTCGAACAGTAGTCGTTATTCCGTCATTCCGGCTTGTCCGGAATCGTTCTTTAAGAAGGATTCCGGACTCGCTTCGCTTGCGGGAATGACAAATGACTGTAGTTTATACACAGACTCTAAATATAGTTCAAGATTAAAATTTGTTTTGTGTCTTTTTCAAAAAATATTTAAGTTAGATACCTGACTTTTTAAGTATATTCTGTTTTTCTGCTCGCATGTTTACATCCCCTTCTCTGGAAAAACTTATTAATGGACAACGGCTGAACACCTTTCAATTTTTTTTAAAACTTTGCAGATTATTTGCTTTGCTGAAATGGCATTGTCAATTACTATTTCTGCATTTCGGACAGATTTTTGAATGAGACATCAAGGACCCGATCCCAGGTTCAATGTCCATCAAGCCTCTTCATCATTTTTGCTGCTGATATTCTTTAATTACTCTTCCAGACTCGCCGATCATCTTCAACTTACCATGGTCTAACCATAAAACTCTATCACAGAGATTTTTAACATCCTCCATACTATGTGAGACAAAGAGTATTGTAATTTTTCTCTTTCTGAAATCCAGCATCCTCTCTTTGCTCTTTTTCTTGAAATGGGCATCCCCGACGGCAAGGACTTCATCCACTATCAGGATATCAGGATCTACCTCTGTTGCGATGGAGAAACCCAGCCGTGCAATCATTCCAGAGGAGTAGTTCTTCAATGGTGTATTAATAAAGT
>CAJVYT010000010.1 GCA_913009765.1 uncultured candidate division Zixibacteria bacterium | reverse complement strand
ATACGAGATATATCAGTGTGACTGGAGTTCAGACGTGTGCTCTTCCGATCTCCAAAAATATCAAGACCTTCATCAGCGGCTTTGGCAGTCACTTCATCCCAAAGTTCAAAAGTCTTTTTAGCTTCTTCTTCATTGATAATATTAAGAGCAAATCCTGCATGGACTATTACATATTGTCCGGCCTCAACTTCAGGTACATAGGCAAGACACGCCTCTTTAATTGTTCCCGCATAATTGATTTTACCCATCTTCATACTATCTTCTTCATAAATTTCTAAAACTTTTCCGGGAATAGCAAGACACATGTTATACTTCTTTCTTTTGTGCAGATATTGCCGAATTGGCAATCATTATTTGTCCCAATGCCAAACCACCGTCATTAGTCGGTAATTCTTTATGTATTAATACTTTGAAATCTTCATCTTGTAAACGTTTATATATATATTCAAAAAAGATTTTATTCTGATACACTCCGCCGCTTAAAGCTACTGTATGTAAATCGTACTTTTCACAAGCTGACAAAGCAGATGCTATAAAATATTCTGCCAGTTGATAATGAAAATATAAGGCAATCTCAGAGATTGGTTTATTTTTCTGAATCATGTCAACAATAGAACGAATAATAATTGAAGTGTCAATAATTGACTTTGTGTATTTAGTCGGAAGTATAGAAAGATTGTTTGGATTAGCGGTTGAAGCGATATTTTCAAGTTCAATAGCAGCTTGGGCATCGTATGTTACAGCCTGCCTGATATTCAATAGTGCCGAAACAGCATCAAACAAACGACCACAACTTGAAGTAAGTGGACAGTTGATTTTTTTTTCAATCATTTGATAGACAATATCTAATTTCGTAATATCTAAAGATTTTATAAATGGGATATTGCTCGGAATATTTTTACCATATATAGAATATAGATAAGACAATGCCATCCGCCACGGTTCTTTAACTGCTGCAGTTCCCCCCGGCAAAGGAACTTGTTTGAGCGAACTAAACCG
This sequence comes from uncultured candidate division Zixibacteria bacterium, assembly GCA_913009765.1. The sequence continues at coordinate 30,608 of CAJVYT010000010.1, read as the reverse complement.
TTCAAAACCGGACGCATCGCCAATAAATATTTCTCCACCCCAGATAGTTCCATCGGTACCGTAACCGGTGCCGTCGAGAATAATACCGATTGCTTTGTTATAAAAATTATTTTCTGTCATCACCGAAACCATGTGAGCATGATGGTGCTGAACAGCGATTGATTGCTGGTTTTGTTTTTTTGCCCATTTTGTAGATAAATATTCGGGGTGCATATCATACGCAATATATGTGGGTTCAATTTCCAAAATATTTGAGAAATGAGAAATCGTATCCTCAAATGATAGGTAAGCCATCGGATTGTCTAAGTCACCAATATATTGGCTGTGAAAAACAGTGTTTTCTCTTGAGAGTGCAATAGAGTTTTTTAACTCTCCCCCGACCCCCAAAATACCTTGTCTGATTTTTGTATCTGTGAAAATAGGATATGGCACAAAACCGCGGGAACGTCTTATGATTTGCGGAAAGTCACCTGCCATGCGAACGATTGAATCATCACAACGCTTGAGAATCTCACGGTTATGTAAAAGAAAATAATCTGCTATATGAGAAAGTCGCTTAATAGCTTCCTGATTGTCAACAGCAATAGGTTCTTCAGATAAATTTGCTGATGTCATTATGAGACAGTCAAATTTATTTTGTAAAAGAAGATGATGCACCGGCGAATATGCAAGCATGAATCCAAGACAGAGATTATTCGGTGCGATATTATCAGGGAGTGTGCAGTTCTCTTTTTTTTGTAACAATACAATAGGTCGTTTATAATTTGTCAGCAGTTCTATTTCTTTTTCTGAGATATAACAATATTTTTGTATTATATGAATATCCTTTGCCATTAGAGCAAAAGGTTTTTCGGCTCTGCTTTTATGCAAACGAAGCTGATTTATTGCTTCGCTGTTTAGAGGATCAACAGCAAGATGAAAACCTCCAATACCTTTGACAGCAACAATTTTACCGGCTTGCAGTAAAGAAACAACATCAGCTATCGGATTTTCTGAATCAATATCGTTAGTACCATCATGTAATGATAGTGTAGGTCCACATATAGGACAGGCATTGGGCTGGGCATGAAACCGACGATTGGAAGGGTCATCATATTCTGCCTGACATTTTGAACATAAAGGAAATGATGACATTGATGTTAACGGGCGGTCATACGGGATACCTTTCACGATTGTGTAGCGGGGTCCGCAGTTGGTGCAATTTATAAATGGATATAAAAATCGACGGTCACTTGAATCAAAAAGTTCAGACAGACAATCATCACAAGTTGCAATATCAGGAGAAATTAATGTTGAAGGTCGTGAATTATTGCTGCTTTTTTTTATGAAAAAATCAGTATCATGGCACACAGAAATTTCATTGATGGCATAGTTTGTTATTTTAGACAAAGGCGGTGGTTCTGATTTTAAATGTTTATGAAATAGTTCTAATTTTGTTTTCTTTCCCTCTAGTTCTACTATAACACCGCCAGCATCATTACTGACATACCCATTCAGAGATAGCTCATTGGCAAGTCGATATACAAACGGTCGAAAACCAACCCCCTGCACAATACCGTTTATAACGACCTTTTCTCTTTTCATCTGTATATAATTATTTTGATTAAATCTTTTGTTTCTTCAAAGCAACTTGCTCTATGAGCCATTCCGCCCATCTACTGACACCTTCACCTGTACGGCAGGATAGTTCGAAAATTTCAAGCTGTCCGTTTATCTTCTTTGCATTTGCTTTTACTGTATTGATTTCAAAATCAGAGAATCCAAGCAAGTCAGTTTTATTCACAACCATCACTGACGAGCGGCGAAACATCCCCGGATATTTTAGAGGTTTATCATCACCCTCAGTTGTACTTATCAACACAATTTTCATATCCTCGCCGAGGTCATAACTAGAAGGGCAAACTAAATTCCCAACATTTTCTATTACAAACAGGTCAATGTTTTCAAGGTCAAACTTTTGGATTGATTTTTGAATCATCTGAGCATCAAGATGGCAGCTTCCTCCGGTCACAATCGGACGTACCATTTTTCCGCCTGCTTTTATAAGACGGTCAGCATCGTTTTCAGTTTGAACATCTCCGGCGACTAATGCAATATTTAGCTTGTCATGTAAAAGCCCAACTGTTTTTTCAAGCAAAGAAGTTTTACCTGACCCGGGTGAACTGACAAGATTTATAACAAAAATTCTGTTCTCTTGAAATTTGTTCCGTAGTTCTTGTGCCAATTTATCATTTTCTGAAAGCACTTTTTTTTCTATAGCAATTTTTTCAGGCATGTTAGTTCCTTTTTAATCTTCTGCTTCTATATATGCAATTTCAAGTTCATTACCTTGATTCATATCAATATCACCCGATGAACAGTTTGGACAGATAAAAATAAATTCAACTACTTCAAAACTATTCTTACAATTATTGCAGCAGCCTTTTACAGACAGAGTTTCAATTTGTAATTTTGTTTTTGCCAAGAGAGTATCCTTTTTTATCACTTCAAAACCAAACTGAAGAGAATCAGGTACAATGTCGGTTAATGCACCAATTCGTAAAGAAATAAGCGTAACCGTTTTGAGGTTACGATTTTCGACTTCTTGTAAAACAGTCTTCACAATTGAGGATGCGATTGAAAGCTCATGCATTATGCTATATACGTTTTGGATTCTTTAATGTCAGCTTTTAATATCTCAATTAATTTCGTTTTTGCCTGCTTTACTTCTTGAGAAAGTTCTATACCGTAGTCGAAGTTTCTCCCTTCAATTCCATATACGAGCATAGTTTCGGGAAGTTTATGAAGAGCTTTTGCAAGTTGAACCGCTTCAGGCAGTGCAAACAGATGTGAAGATGTTTGGAAAAAATCAGCTTCTAATTCTTCTTTTGATAAATCAATTTTATGGATAGTGCCGTTTTTACTGCCTGATTTTACAGCATCAATCAGAATAACATGGTCAAAATCTTCCCATAAGTTGATAAGTGCAATACCTTCACCTGATGACCTTTGTATGGTACAGTTTTCGATAGCACATTCAGATAAGCTGTCGGCTATTTCCAAGCCGACAGCATCATCAGAACGATATTCATTACCAATACCTATAATAAGAACAGACATTTTATTCTCTATCAATTGTAACTTTTAAGAAGTGACAGGAGCATGAGATACATGGGTCGTAATTTCTGATTGCTTGTTCACATTTCCACGTTATCTCTTCATCAGGCAAATCTATAATAGTCGGGATTAAGGCTCTTAAATCAGACTCAATAGATTTCTGGTTTTGAGATGTCGGCGGGACAATATTGGCATCAGTAATTAGTCCCTTTGAATCAAGATTATAACGGTGATAACAAATTCCTCTTGGTGCTTCTGTACAGCCGTAACCGACACTTGCTTTTGGGTTAATTTCAACGTAAGGTGTTTTGGGTTCTTCGTAATTTTCAATAATACGAATTGCCTCATTGACCGCATGGAGAGTCTCAACGGAACGCACGAGAATACTCTTAAACGGGTTATAGCATTCTTCTTTTAGTCCGGCATCTTTGGCTGCTTTTTGAACTTCAGGTGAAAACTTATCAAAGTTTAATGAATACCGTGCCAAAGGACCTACTTTATATTTACCTCGCTCTTTCAGTTTACAATGCAGCGATGTTGAGTGTTCGACATGTTCTTCCTCAAAATGTTTCTCAAAGTCAGCAACATCAATATCAAGTCCCTTGTTTGAAACAAGCCGACCTTCGTTGAATGGATATTCGTCAGGATGTCTGAGAGCAACAAACTCATAATCTTGTTCAAAGTCGGGGAATTCCAAAGATGATGTCAATTTAATCATACTATGAGCAGCAGTTTGAGCCCATTTTAAATTTTCAAGCAGAGATCGAAAATCATTTTTAGTCGGTAACTTATAAAAACCGCCTACTTTGACATTGATAGGATGAATTTCACGACCACCCAATAAAGTAACAAGTTCATTGCCAATTTTTTTGAGCCGCAGACCTTCATTAACAACATCGGGATGATCTTTTGCAAGTTGGATCGCATCCTGATAACCTAAAAAATCAGGGGCATGCAGCATATATACATGCAGCACATGACTTTCTATCCATTCACCACAATAAATAAGCCGACGTAATTCGCGTAAGTTATTATCAAGTGATACTCCAAGTGCATTTTCCATCGCATGCACTGCCCCCATTTGATATGCAATAGGACAGATACCGCAAATCCGGGCAGTAATATCGGGTGCTTCAGAAAAATGACGGTCTCTTAAAAATGCTTCAAAAAAACGTGGGGGTTCAAAAATCTTAAATTTAATATCCTGTACTTTGTCATCTTTTATTTTTAAATACAGACTGCCTTCGCCTTCAACTCTGGCAAGATAGTCAACGTTAATGATTTTCGTTTTACTTTTGCTCATGGAAGATACTCTCATTTTTAAATTCTTCAGCGTTGGCATTAATTCCACGATATATTCTAATCAACTCATCTTTGGACATGCCCATCTCTTCAAACTGATTACTTAATGATTTTACATTGGGGTCTTCTGAGGGACCAAAACAGCTGTAACATCCTCGGTTATATGCGGGACAGATAGCATCACAGCCGGCATGTGTGACCGGACCAAGACACGGTATCCCTTTTGAAACCATAACGCATATATTTCCTCGGCGTTTACATTCCATACATACAGAATATGTAGGTATGTTCGGTTTTCTTCGATTGAGATATGCATTACAAACTTCAACTAATGCATTTTTGTTAATAGGACAACCACGCAGTTCAAAATCAACTTTTACATGGTCAGAAATAGGAGTAGAATTATTTAAGGAAGAGATATAATCAGGATTAGCATAAACAATATTGATAAAATCATTTACATCTTTGAAGTTTTTTAAAGCCTGAATACCACCCGAAGTAGCACAGGCTCCGATGGTAATTAAAGTTTTAGAGAGTCTCCGAATCTTGTGAATCCGTTCGGCATCATGGGCTGAGGTAATAGAACCTTCCACCAGTGAGATTTCGTACGGTCCTCGAATAACAGCTCGTGTCGCCTCAGGGAAAGATGCTATTTGTATAGAATCGGCAATAGCCAGCAAAGTATCTTCGCAGTCAAGAAGAGATAATTGACAGCCGTCACAGGAAGCAAATTTCCAAACTGCTAATTTTGGTTTTCGTGATGAGTTAAAAGGCATATTATATCTCCCTCTTCTTTATCAAATCTTTTACACTATCGTAGTTAAATACAGGACCGTCTTTACAGATAATTTTCCCTGTATATTGACAATGCCCGCATAAGCCGACTCCGCATTTCATATTACGTTCAAGGGAAACGTAGATATTTTCAGGTGCGAGTTCTTGCTGTTGTAGAGCAATTGCGGTGTATCTCATCATAATTTCCGGTCCACAAAGAAATGCGGTCGTATTGGACGGGTCAAAATTAGTTTTTTTAATCAAAGTTGTTACAACCCCAACATTTCCCATCCATGTTTTATCAGCACGATCAACGGTGACATATAAATCTACATCAAAACGACCACGCAGTGATTCAAGCTCTTTGAGAAAAATTATATCCGACGGCATTCGGGTGCCGTATAAAATAGAAATACGTTTATATCTTTCTCTGTTATTTAACATATGATAGACAATCGGGCGAAGTGGTGCTAACCCGATACCACCAGCCACGACAACAATATCTTTTCCTTCAGCCTTTTCGATTGGCCAGTGAGAACCGTAAGGTCCCCGTACACCAAGCATATCACCAATCTTGAGCCGCCTAATAGCCCTTGTAACAGCACCAACCATTCTAATTGTGTGAACCAGTTTATCCGTTCGGTTAGGGTTTCCACTTATTGAAATTGGAACTTCCCCACAACCATGAACATACAGCATGTTAAACTGCCCCGGTTTAAATTTGAAGGATGTTTCTCCGGTTTCTGCGACTAATTCAATAGTAAATGTATCTTCGGTTTCTTTTCGTACTCTTTTAATGACAAGCATTTCCGGTGTAAACGCAGCACTTGTAATTTGAGTATCTATCGGTTTGTTATTTGATAGGTGCATCATATATATCCAATAATTGAAGTCTTAATGCCATTAATTCATCTTCCATAAGGTTGACAAATCGTTTCATCATATCATAACCTAGTTCATGGTCGTCATCACACTTTTTTCTTAAACAATTACCGTCTAAAGCAATCGCTCTTGTAACTTCAATCGCACGACAGTCAAAATGCCGAACATATGGAGCAACAAGCCATGACCATCCTAAAACATCGTTGTGACCTAAAGTCTGAAAAATAATTCCACCTTTTTGGGGTCGGAAAACTTCCATCGCTAACCTTCCATCACGAATAAAGTAAAATAGATCAGCTTCATCTCCCTCATGAAATAAATATTCACCCGGATTTATCCGAACATTTTTGGCACAACCGACTATTAGCTCGATGTGCTTCTTATCCATTCCACGTAAAAAAGGATGTTCTGCTAAATATGATTCTAAATTTTTCATATTAGTTCTCCATCTGAGCTGATTGCTCGGCTTGAGCAGTTACTTGTTCCTGTATCTTCTTAGTTTCTTCGGTAATATCTATCCCGACAGGACACCAAACAATACACCGTCCACAGCCGATACATCCGAGTGTATCAAATTGTTCTTGCCAACTGGCTAATTTATGAGTCATCCACTGACGATACCTTGACTTGATTGTTGCCCGTACAGCCCCACCATGAATATATGAATATTCCATACTAAAGCAGGAATCCCAAGTTCTGATTCGCTCATTATCTTCACCGGACAATGAAGTCACATCCTCGATATTTGAACAAAAACAGGTTGGGCAAACCATAGTGCAGTTTCCGCAAGAGAGACATCGTTTAGCAATATCCGCCCAATGGGGATGGTTTAAATTTTCAAGTAACAATTCTTTCAAATTATCTGTTACAAGATATTTTTCCATATTATTTGATGCTGATTCTAACTTTTGAGCAGCCGATTGAATTTCGCTTTCAGTCAGCTGTGAGACAGGTAACTCTTTTAATATCTTGAGACCTGCTTTTGTACCGGCTTCAATCATAAAATTATGACCGCCGCTATCGATTAACTCTGTAACAGCAATATCAAACCCATTTTTGGCTTCAGGTCCTGAATGAGTTGAGGTACAAAAACAACTACTGCCTGCTTCAGTGCAGTTAGTTGTCACAATAAATAACTTGTCTCGTTGTTCTTTGTAATAATTATCAATATACTCACCCTCGATAAATATTTTATCTTGAATAAGTATTGCTTGTAATTCACATGGTTTTATACCAAAGAATGCAAGTTTTTCAACTTTTTCATTCTCTTTTATAATTCTAATCTTCCCATCAACTCTTTTAGTTTTTAAAATAGTCAATCGAGGAGGAAATAAATATTTCTTTACCGAAAAAGGACCGACATTATATCCAAAAAATGCTTTATCATCCCTTTTTTTCAAATGGTACGAACCTGCCTCGTGAATGTCGGTTATTCCAATCGGAAGATCACTGATTTTTTCCAATTCATCATAGATAATAGTATTATCTCTAATTGTTGGACCGATTGTTTTAAACTTTTGCTCTTTAAGTAATGTTAATAAAGACTCTATAGCATCTTTTTTAACAATATACTTTGTGCCTTTAGTGATTTTCAACTTGCTCATTTTATCCTATTACAGTTAAAATTAAACTTATATCATTTATTAAATAAAGGTGTATATCTTGCCTTTCTTACTTTTATTATCGTCACAACTTTGTCAATATATAGAATTAAATTCAACGCCGCAAGTGAAATTTTTCACATGTTGATATTATTTACTCATTTTCAATAATTATTCAAATTTCAAACAAAATGACTTTTGTCTACATAATTACTTGAATTACAATAGAATAGAATAAACGACCATTATAGGTCGGATTAAAATCACTTTATTCGTTCTAAAACACAATTTATAAACTATGTATTATTATCACGAGACAGCATCTTCGTAAGAAATAAATCCAGGGACACCTTTTTTTGATGATAATTTTGGTTTGTGAAATGCAATGTCATCATGAATTAGTTTTAAAAATTCATCGCGTTTCTCCGGAGCAGCAAGATGAGCTATTCCTACAGCTCTTTCCCCCAAACTCAACCGGCGGGGATCAAATGCACCATGTTCTGTAACTATTATTACTTGATCAGCCGGAATAGCAGTAGTAGTAATACCGGCAGGACTACGATCAACAATTTTAGAAAGACCTTTACCGGTTGTCGATTTCAGTGCAATAATTGCAATACCGTCATCGGAATATTGAGCTCCTCGAATAAAATCTGCTTGTCCACCGACACCGCTATATATTTTACGAGCATCCAATGAGTCAGCCCAGATATTTCCATGTAAATCTACACCTATAGCAGAATTTATTGCAACCATTTTTGGCTGGGCTGCTATACGAAATATAGAATTTGTATAATCACACGGACGGCTCTGTACACAGTTATTATAATGCAGCCATTCGTACCCTTTTGGGTCTTCCGCAAGAAAAATTGAGGATATAGCAAAGTTGATTGATTTTTTCCATTTATTTGTAACAACTCTCTGCTCAACAAGCTTGCGCATTGCACCGGCAAACAATTCCGAATGAATGCCTAAATCTTTTACGCCTTTTTTGAGTATAGCATTTGTTACCGCTTCCGGAACTTCTCCGATTCCGTACTGAAGAGTTGAGCCGGGATGTTTCCCTGATCCATCTTGGATATATAAAGATGCTATGATATTACCTATTTTTTGAGCCACATCATCGGGTTCTTTCACAGGGCTTACCGGCAGATCGTAATCAGAATCAATCATATAATCAATCATATCAACAGTTATAGTAGAACCGATAACAAACGGCATTTTTCTATTTCGTTCAGCAATTACTATCCCACCTTTATCTTTCGCTGAACGAATAGCTGCAAGCAAACCCTCAACAGTTGTACCCAAACTATATCGTCCGCCTTTATCAGGACCTGACACCGAGAGAAGCACAACATCAAACCCGTCACTTTGACGGGCGTATTTAGGTATTTCAGATAAATGCATCGGATGATATTTTGCCCACCCCTTGTTTACTGCTTCTCTTGTGAGATGGCTGTTGAAAATAACTCTATGAGTCAGTTCTTTACATCGTGCTTCAGTAAACAAAGAATCAATTTTATCACCTAACAATAAAACAGAATATAACGCCACATGTTTTATAGAGTGATCATCGCCAAGCTGTCTGAGCAGCATTTGAGGAGTTGCGGCGTTTCCGGCAGTATATATTACAGAACCTGCTTTTATTATTTTACTGTTAATTACATCTGAAACATTTGATGACTGTACCATTTTATCTTTCCTTGTATCATAGCTATCGGACAAACTTACATATTTTATATTAAAATTCAACATAAATTTCTTAAAAAAAGAATTACGAAATTAACTTGAATTATGAATGGAAAGGTATATATTAAAAATCAAATCAATTTGAGGTACGTGTGAAATTAAAGTATTTTTTACTGAGTATTATAATGGCTCTTGTCTTTTCATTTACTGTCCAAGCCGGCGGACGCTACTTTATAGATTTAGATGGTGACGGTTTTAATGATAATATTATTGATTATGATAATAACAACATTCCCGATGAATTCCAGTCAAAAGTCAAAGAGTTAAAAACTTTTACGAGAACTTTTACATTTTCTCCTACAACCTTGTTTGCCGACAAATCAAAAGAAACTCAATTGACTGTCTCACAGCAATTTTCTCTGCATCAATTTAAAGCAAGGATACTTTCAAAATGTCGGTCAAATTTTGATTCTGATTTTAACTCCGGACAGAGTGTCTCATCATCATCTTCAAGCGGATGTGTCGGAGGTATTTGTTTTTAATGAAAATAAAACTACTGTTCGCCTGCTTTATTCTTGTCATTGGTAATTCAATTCAGGCTCAATCATATTATAATACTGATTTTTCTATAACCGCTTCAAATACTGATAATCTTTTCAAAAATTATTCAAATGTAACTGAGCATTTCACTTCTTTAAAAGGTACAATCAATCTATATCGGACTGATATTGAACAATTGAGTTTTTTCGCTGACTACACTAATTACGGAAATAATCCGAACCTTTCTAATATAAAATATGGTGGGGGTATTACTCTGCTTCCTTTAAGTGATTCATCGGAATTCACGCTCTTTTTAAACTTAAATTATCAAGGCTATTCATATAAAAATGCTCTTACCACGAACAGTTCTGATTTTTCTAACGAAAACATTGATGGTATGATATCGTTAGGATATCAGGTTAATGAAAAAACAAATGTACGAATAGGTCTAAATTCTACTTTAACAGGATATGCTTCAAGTTCTGTTACAGATAAGAATTTACGAGATATTTTTGCGGGCATAAACATTTCATTGTTTGGTTCTAATGCATTTGATTTAGAAGGCGGGTATTCGCATGAAAAATATGATTACCTGCCGGAATATCACCCTGACTTTGGAATACATTATGGTATTCAACCAAGGAATGCCTATTCTCTTTTAGAAAAATCCGATTTAAATTCATTTTATCTGTCTCTGCGTTACTCAAGACCGCTCGGTAATAAATCAGGTCTTTCATTAACTTATTCATTTAGAGAATTTACTGATTTTAAAGATAGTTCTATGATTTATGGATTCTCTACCGGATACCTGTCTCCATGGGTTGCATCGTATGAGGGAAATTCTGTGCAGGTAAAAATTAAAACATATTTGATACCTTTTACAATTTTAAATTTTGGTTTTGGATACTGGAACTCTTCATATCTCAAAACTCTTGAACTAGGTTATTATGATTTTCTAGGGGAACTTCTCTCACGCGTAAATACTGAAGATGGTCAACTGCGAGATGATGACAAGTACCAGATGTTTCTTTCCTTTTCAATACCGATTGTAACATCCTCGGGAAGATTGTTTGAACCTTCATTAAAAATAGATTATATCGACAATAATTCCTCAATCGCAAATTATACGTTTTCAAATTTTACCGCCTCTATTAGTCTTAATATTAAATAAATGTACTTTAACATCTAATTATTTTATTAGAAGATAATTACCTCTTGTATTTACCGTTCTACTAATTATATTAAGTATGTTAATGACGATAATAAACATCTTAATTCACTTAAAGGAGTACGAATGACCATCAGGAAATCAACCCTGTGGACAATTTTATTAATGGTTGTCCTGTCTTTTTCCATTGCTCTTGCTGCCGATGTTTCAATTGTTCGGGATAATCCGAATATCTCAATTGATAAGCTAAAGCAGAGTAATGAAAATGGTATTGAGAGCAACACTGCTGTTTATGCAGGTAAAATAAGAGTACATATTATTGAACCTGTCTCTCGATGGCATGATCTAAACGGAGATGCCTATGAGAATGCTCATCTTTGGTATGCCCTATTAGACACTTTATCTGTCCCTGATGCATCTGTATGGGACACAACTATTACCTGGGTAGGTGCTGACCACAGTTACCCGAATATTACTCCTGAAAACATTGGGACTGCGGTAGCAGTTTTTAATGGGGCTGAAGAAATTATTGATGCAAACCCACCTTATGGCTATTGGTTCGCGGCAAATTATGCTGATGCATCTGCAAAGGCACTTCCCGGAGTTCCCGGAATGAACCAAACAGCTACCGGTTTTACACATTCTGTCTTTGTTGAAGAAGGTACGGCAACTTGGTGACCATACTGTACTCGTGCGCGTGCCGCATTACAAAATATAATAGCTTCTGGTGATTATCCTATGACTCATGTTTCCTTAGTTGGAGATATAAATTTTGAAGCGTATACTAGATTAAATAATGATTATAATTTTGCAGGTTATCCGTCAGTGTTTTATGATGGTGGAGATACTGTTGGAGTTGGTGCACCGGAACCGCCCGGTGACGAATATTATTATCGTGACCGCATAGAAGCGGTTGGGGCAAGAACAGTTCCAGATTTGGATTTACTAATCCGCATGGATTATGTCAGCGGAACTACTTATGATATTACTGTTAAAGTAGGTAACGGAGTTCCGGCAAACAGCGACCCTGCTATCCCGACATCAGTAGAAGGTCCTACAAGTGTAGGAATAAGTGCAAATGCTGTTTTTAAAGCTGCCTCTACTGATCCTGACTCAGATGAATTATATTATCAGTATGATTGGGGTGACGGAACTACCAGTTCTTGGATTGGTCCATTAAACTCAGGCGATAGTAGTTCAGCTGATAATACTTGGGATCAATCAGGTAATTATGATATAAAAGTAAGAACAAAAGATATATGGGATGCTACAACCGATTGGTCTCCTTTACACACTATTAGAGTTGGCTGCTGTATTGCTGACAGGGGCAACGTAAATGGGGATATTGGTGATGCTATTAACGTTTCGGATTTAGTATATCTTGTAGCTTATAGCTTCCAAGACGGTCCTGTACCTCCATGTCTGGATGAAGCAGATGTCAATGGTTCTGGTACAATCAATGTTTCTGATTTAGTATATCTTGTGGCTTATAGCTTCCAAAGTGGAGCAGCACCGATTAGTTGTCCGTAAGTTTTTCTACAATAGATAAATAAAGCGACAGCTTAATCGGCTGTCGTTTTTTTTGTTACATATTTGCTCTTAAGAGGATAGGGTTTTTTAAAGAAGTTTCTTGTTGTCATTTAATAAAAATTATATATATTCTCTTATACAATATGATACAACTCTCAAACCATTCCAAATTATCGAATATAATGCTAATAACGGACATTGAAGATATTTTAGGAGTTCTGTATGCTTAAAAAAAATTATATATTATTTTACCTTTTAATATTATCAATTCTCTTCATCCAATGCAGCGACAATCCGACTGAACCGCCTAAAGACACTACCCCACCGACCATCATTTCAACCTCTCCAATAAATAATGCAACGAACATTCCTATAACAGATTCTGTTATTATTGTCTTCTCTGAAAAAATACTATCTTCGACAGTCAACAATACATCAATCGCGGTATCTGCGAACACTCCTACGATTTCATTAATAGATTCAATTGCAATCTTGAAATTCACAACACAATTAAACTTCAGCACTATATATACAGTATCAATTTCAACTGATATTACTGATTTAAGCGGCAATAAGTTACAAACAGAATATAATTTTTCTTTTACAACAGAAGCCGATCCTGCTATTCTCCCCCCTTCTATTGTTTCAACTTATCCGGCGATTGGGGCAGAAATTAGTGCTGTTACTGATTCTGTAACGGTTACATTTTCAAAAAATATTGATACTGCGACATTAAATGACACAACATTTTTTAACACCAATGGAAGAACCGGTACAATCTCTTTTGACAGCCAGACAAAAACTGCTATTTTTCAGCCTACTTCTCCATTTGCTTATGACTCATCCTATATAATGTCAATAACAACATCTGTCAAAGATACTGCCGGCAATAGTTTAGTATCACCCCTTGCATGGTTGTTTACAACTCCAACTGTAACACCGATTGTACAAATTTTAGACCCATTAGATTCTATGATTATTGGAGACACTCTGACTTTCTTAGTTGCGGCGGAGAATCCTATCGGAATTGATACAATACAGTTTTATATTGATAACGTGCGAGTAGATGTTAAAAATTATACTCCGTCTTTAGTCCAATATCTTTTGGATGCATCTACTTTTGAAGTAGGTTCTGAACATACCATGTATGCAATTGCGTATGATTCTTTAGGCAATTTCGGCTATTCAGACACTCTAACATTTTTCTACTTATGGCAGCTTGTAAAAACTGACGGCAACGACGGCTTTAACCAATTGCAAGTCCCCAACGATTTACGTAAAATGTTTGCCCGCTCAACAGATTCTACGTTAGAATTAAGATATGAGTACGGATATGACTGGGTTTATCCTTATGGACCCGATTCTGCTACTTGTACTAGAACTTATACATGTGGAGATACTACAAAAATTGTGTCATGTGCTGATACTGCTGTTGATTTAGGAATTTATATTGATGCTGATTTAAATATTGCTACAGGAAGAAGAGATGCAGCCGCAGATACACTAAATGACATTGGAGCAGAATATCGGATAATTTTAGGCATGCATGGTGGTGATACAACTTTATCTGTTTGGAGTTCAAGTACATCACGTTGGGAATTGCTATACGATACTACCGGACTCATGAATCATAATATTCCACGTGATACAAATATTATGGAAATTGGTTTATTATGGAAAGATATCGGAAGTCCAAATGCAATAGATATTGTAAACATTAATGTGTTTTTTAGAAACTTCTGTGACAAAACAGATTTCTTAAACGACTTTATGCCTGACAGATCTACAAACAGTCATGTACGAATTATTAGAGATAATCGGTATATAGGACCTCTGCCTACTTCCAACTTTAAACGTAACCTTGAAAATAAATCTTTATCAACGCCTGCTTTACAACGTACTCCTAATCCGTTTGACTAAACTATGAAAGTTCTTGCTCTTGAACCATTTTATGGCGGTTCTCATAAATCTTTTTTAGATGGATGTGCCAAATATAGTCGGCATAACTGGACATTGCTGACTCTCCCCCCATTTAAATGGAAATGGCGTATGCGTCACTCGGCGGTTATTTTTGCACAACAAGTAAATGTATTAATCGAACAAGGTAAAAAATTTGATATTATCTTTTGTTCGGACATGTTACCTTTGGCGGGATTTAAAGGGCTTGTTAATATAACAGTTGCTAAACTGCCGTCTATTATATACTTTCACGAAAACCAATTAACCTATCCGGTACAAATTGAAAAAGAAAGAGATTTACATTTTGCCGTCACCAACTTTATATCAATGACAGCAGCTAACCAAGTTTGGTTTAATTCATCATTTCATAAAGAATCTTTTCTATCTGCCCTACAGAAACTGCTTCGTTCTATGCCTGATTATAATCTTTTAAGCGAACTTGAGCATATACAAAACAAGTCAATAGTCTTTCCTCAAGCAATTCATAAAAACAATTATAAAAGAGAACTTTTTGCTCCACCGGTGCATATAGGATGGGTTGCTCGGTTTGAGTTTGATAAAAATCCGGAGATGTTCTTTTCCGTCTTACAAAAGTTAAAGAATCAAAATATCCCTTTCAAACTTTCAGTTATCGGAGAACAATTTAAAAATTCACCTGAGATATTTGATAAGGCAAAAAAAATCTTTGATGAAAATATTGTCAATTGGGGATATATTTCATCATACTCTGAATATCAAAAAGCTTTGACAAAAATTGACATTTTAGTATCTACTGCCGACCATGAATTTTTTGGTGTTTCGGTTTTGGAAGCAATTGATGCCGGGGTTTATCCTCTTTTACCTCAAAAATTATCATATCCTGAGCTTCTTCAGCTTAACAAAAAATCTCAAAATAAAAAGTTTTTCTATGACGGCTCCGAGATAAATTTAGAAAATAAACTTTTAAATATTGTTGATAGATTTAATAATGGAACTGTTTCATTTAATTTGCAAGAAATTGCAAACCAATATTATTGGACTATTATGGGGACAAAACTCGACAATGCTTTAAAAAAGCTACTCTAATATTGAACAATATTTTAATTTTATTAAATATCATCAAATATTCACTCTGCTTATTCCGATAGATGAAATATATTTATTGAATAAGGAAACAGGAGAAACAGCAGATGAAAACAACAAGCATAACAACTCTGAGCAGATTTTTGTTATATACAGGAATTATTACACAGTTAATTTATATATTCATGACGCCATTTATTGAAATTTCTACTTATATACTTTTTTCCACAGCTTTTATGCTTACTGCCGGTTATATGGATCTTTTTATTGCCAAAAAGGAACTTATACAAGAAAAGACAAAACAAGAGTTGGCTTGGGAGAATAAACGAAAAAGATTACAAAATTATTATAATAACGAAGCAAACGTAAATAAATCATTTTCTAAATGTTTACAACAAATGCAATTAGCAGAAACACACAATGAAAGAATCTCTAAGATATTAGATAATTATCAAACAAATAAAAAGCAGTTCAAAATCAAACTAAACAGAAAACCTGAAAATCGTTTAGACCAATATTTACAAGAATAATAGTTCTTTATATTTTTGTAATTATTTCATATCCTACGTACTATACATAAGAATCAATTTTAAAAAAGATAAGAGTATAGTATGTCAAAATATCAGTTTATCCCATATTCATCATATAGTAGAATCGAAGAATCCAAAATGATTCAGAACTCCAAATCATTTTATGCAATGATGAAAAACCGCCGTTCCATTCGTCAATTTTCATCTAAATCTATTCCACAAGATATTATTAAAAATGCAATTCTCACAGCCGGTACAGCACCCAACGGAGCAAATATGCAGCCGTGGCATTTTGTCGTCGTACAGGATTTGAGGCTCAAAAAACAGATTCGCAAAGAGGCAGAAAAAGTTGAAAAAGAATTTTATGAAAAGAAAGCTCCTGACTATTGGCTTGATGCTTTAGCTCCATTAGGTACAGATAAAAATAAACAATTTCTTGAGGATGCTCCCGCTTTGATTGTTATATTCACTCAAAAGCATACAGTAATGCCTGATGATACAATCAAAAAACATTATTATATTCATGAGTCAGTCGGTATTGCAACCGGAATGCTCATAACAGCTGTTCATAATGCCGGACTTGCCTGTCTTACTCATACTCCAAAACCGATGCTGTTTTTACGAGAACTTTTAGAACGACCCAAACATGAAACACCTTTTTTAATTTTAGCCGTAGGCTATCCAAAAGATGATGTGCAGGTTCCTAAAATTGAGAAAAAATCTCTTGAAGAAATAGCAACCTTCAAATAAGCTATTGTCTTAACATTTGTTTGAAATCATGTCCGGTCGGGTTTTGATAGACTCGTAAATCAAACAGAGGTATGACTGCCAGCAGATGATCCATAATATCTGACTGAATCGCTTCATACCGTATCCAGTCCTGGTCGTTGCTGAAGACATACATTTCAATTGGCAATCCATGATCGGTCGGGGCAAGTTGTCGAATTAAAAAAGTCATTTTATCATGAATATTCGGATGCTGTTTTAAATATGCTGCAATATATGCACGAAATGTTCCGATATTGGTAAGGTGTCTTCCGTTAATCAGAGCTGAATTGTCAATATTATGGGAGTTGTTATAATCTTCGATTTCTTTTTGTTTCTGTTTGAGATATGGTTCAATCATTTGAAATTTATGATACTCGTTTAAATCAGCTTCATTCAAAAAACGAATTGAAGTCATATCCAAAAATATCGAACGTTTTATCCGTCTTCCCCCCGACTCAGACATTCCCCTCCAGTTTTTAAATGAATCCGAAATCAGTGAATACGATGGAATCGTCGTAATTGTCTTATCCCAGTTTTGTACTTTGATAGTGTATAATGAGATATCAAGCACATCACCATCGGCACCATATTTTGGCATCTCTATCCAATCGCCAACCTGCACCATTTTACCCATTGAAATTTGTACCGAGGCTACTAATCCTAAAATAGTATCTTTGAAAATCAACAAAAGCACAGCAGTCATTGCACCGAGACCACCTAAAATAAGCAGAGGAGATTTTCCCATCAGTGTAGAAATGATAACAATAACAAGCATGAGAGTTACGAGTATTTTTACTATTTGTACATAACCATTGAGCGGTCGTTGTCTGGATACTTCATACGACTGATATATAGCTACTAATGAATCCAAAAACGAATAAGCAACAAGCACTAACGAAAAAAGCATATAGACAACAGACATTCTTTCGATAAAACTTGACAGTTCGGGTATAAATGGAGCAGAAAAATAAAAGACCAAAGCAGGTGCAATATGTGCTAAACGTGAGAAGAATTTCTTCTCTAAGAGAATATCATCCCATTTCGTTTTTGACTGCTTAACAAATAGTGCGACTACTTGTAAGATAATTCTTTTGACAGCAATGTTGGCAATATATGCAGCAAGAATAATTACAGCTATCAAAACCGCAACAGTGAACATTTCTAAATATGTTCCTGTGAGTCCTATCTGGGTACCTAATTTTTCTAATATCTCAAGCATAGAGTTTCCTTTTTATTAATAAGTCATACTGAGTAGGTCGGTGTTCCGTTGGTTTTAAAATCGTTAGATTTCAAAATCGAAAAACCAGACATCGTTTTTCTCAATTTTTTCTATTTAACTTCATCCCAAAACAAGAATGTAATTCTGCTATTTTAGTTTAAAAAAAACATGTTAAATTTAATTTCTTGCCAATCCTTTAAATTTACTTAAACCGTTTCTGCACTGGACTCCGTGTCAAGCACGGAGAGGAGTTCAAAAGATTTGTTTTGTAGGTCAAAACCCCTGTGCTTCCAACTGAGTACATTTGTCAAGACAACATCGCTTTTAACCTGCTAAATGTGCATGTCAGACATCCTCGTCTGCCTAATGTATCTACAAAAAATCGGAAATGAAAAGCAATTTATCAACAATAATAAAAAGCCGGTTACACACCGGCTTCTACATCTTATATATCGTAATACAGCTCAAACTCATGCGGTGTCGGACGGACTCGAATATCGGCAACTTCTTTTCGTTTTATTTTAATCCAGTTTTCAATTAAATCCGTTGTGAAAACTCCGCCCTCTAAAAGATACTCGTAATCTTTTTCTAAGGCATTCAAAGATTTATTCAATGATGTCGGCAGTTGATGAATCTTGGCAAATTCTTCTTTCGAAAGTTTATCCAAGTTTTTGTCTAAGCGAGGTCCCGGGTCAATCTTGTTTTTAATACCGTCTATTCCCGCCATTAATAATGCCGCATACGCCAGATACGGATTCATCGTACCATCAGGAGGACGGAACTCAAAACGCATCATTTTCGGGTCACGCTGATAACCGGGGATTCTTATACAAGCAGTACGGTTGCCGACAGAATAAGTTCCCGCAACAGGTGCTTCAAACCCGGGAATGAGGCGTTTAAAAGAATTTGTCGACGGGTTGGTAAAGGCAAGCAGCGAATCAACATGTTTAATAACCCCACCTATATAATACAGCCCGATTTTAGAAAATCGTGCAGGACCATTTTTATCATAGAAAACTGAACCTTTGGAATCTGCAAGATACTGATGAACATGCAGCCCTGACCCCGGTTCATTAAAAAGAGGTTTAGGCATAAAAGTTGCCGATTTTTTTTGTTGGTAGCAATAGTTTTTAACAAAATATTTTACCAGCATACTTTTATCAGCCATACCCAAAAGTGTATCAAATTTGATTTCTATCTCATGTTGTCCGGCTGCTCCGACTTCATGGTGGTGATATTTCAAATCAATCCCAACATCGGCAAGCATCGAAGCAATCTCCGAGCGAAGATTAAAAGACCTATCCATCGGGGGTGCCGCATGGTAACCTTTCTTGTACGGAATCTTATAGCCTAAATTTTCCTCATCCTGTCCTGCACTCCACTCTGCTTCGGATGATTCTAAATTGTAAAATGCTTGGTCTGGACCTTGATAGAAATTAACCTTGTCAAAGAGATAAAATTCAAATTCAGGACCAATTACCATTTTCAAACCTTTTTTAACTTTGTCAAGATAACGCTCGGCATCACCTGCTACCCGCCTTGGGTTTCTGGAATATGGTGTTATCTCCGTATCAACTTCCATTATGTCGGCAATCATTGACAATGTTGGACGTTCAAAAAATGGGTCGATAAAACCTGTCGAGGCATCAGGTATCAAAACCATATCCCCTCTTTCAATAGCAGAAAATCCGGGGAGAGATGACCCGTCGACGCCTACGCCATTTGTAAATAATTTTTTGTTTAATGATGAAATAGGTACGGTGATATGATGCCAGTGACCGGGAAGATCACTAAATTTAATATCAAGAAACTGAACTTTTTTATCTTTAACGATTTTATTTAATTTTTCAAGACTCATTTATTACTCCTACACACTTGTGATTTATGTCACAACAATTTACTCATTTTAAATTTTTCGGCAAGAGAAATCGACATTACATATTTCAAAAGTTTTGTCGGTTATTATAGTAAGTAGAAGTAGGTCAGGTCTCCCCGAGACCTGACAAGAATTGCAGGTCGGCGTTCCGTTGGTTTGAAATCGTCAGATTTCAAAGTCGAGAAACCCGACATCTTTTAAAATATAGCCACCGAGCGGAATCGAACCGCTGACCTACTGATTACGAATCAGTTGCTCTACCAACTGAGCTACGGTGGCATAAAAGATAATTGTAATAAAGTAACTTCTCAGGAAATGTCAAAACAAAAAGGCACCAGGTAAGTCTCTTTGCATACAAAACTTTGATATAAAAAAACCCGAACTTTATAGTTCGGGTTTTTCTATTTATGGTGCCGGAGGCCGGACTTGAACCGGCACGCACCAAGGTGCAAGGGATTTTAAGTCCCTGGCGTCTACCAATTCCACCACTCCGGCACACAAATTTTGTGTTACTGACAAGGTCGTATATGTAAATCAGTAGTCATCTTTAACAGGTCGGTAATGTATAAAATAATAAAAAAAATTCAAGTAAAATTTTAAAACTATTTATAATCTATACTAAACTTTTACTCCGAGTATTCCGCCCAGCTTGAAGATGTCTCCCAAACTCTTACAGAAACAAGTTTAACCCCGTCTGCCAGCTTAAATCGCGACTTATCATTTTTTCTATATTCGACCAACCGTTTATTACACCTGTCATAAATATCTTTGGCAAGCACTTCGGTAGTCGGGTCTTGGTTCTCATAGCTGATTACTCGGTCATTATAACTCTCTTTAAACTGCTGATATTTAGGGTCATCAGTATTTATACAAATGGCATGGTCAAACTTCTCTACAAAATCAATACACGCTTCTTTGATAATTTTAAAATCACAAACCATTTCATTATTATCCAAGGAATCAGCTTCTAAAACAAACTCAATTCGTCGGCTGTGTCCATGGGGAAATTTGCAATTATCAGGATGCTTGGAAAGCATGTGAGCATTTTCTACTTCTAAGGTTTTACATATTCTATACGGCATATTTAGGTTCCTTTTTTATTTCCAAATAAACTGATGTGCAGCCGGTCACAATATCGAAAACCATATTCTTTACACAATTCGACTACCATCAGTTTTTTTAAATCTATTTCTTTTACTGTAATTCCTTGCGGCATTAATAATACTTTATACGGAGAAATATCTCTATCTAATTGAATGAGCAATTGCTGTATTTCTTCTATATCATCTTTTTTGTCTATGACAAACTTTAGCTGATAATCGTAGTTATCTATCCATTCCTGCAGCACAGCCAAATTTATTCTGTCACGTTCGTGACGTTTCCGCCAGCTATCTGATGCTCTCTTATCGGGAGTTGAATTACTCATTTTGGGACTAATCGATGCTAAGTCGCACGTGATATTATTCGGACTAATCGTACCCGCAGTTTCAATAGTAATATGTGCATCTTTAGCATTTAACTCATCACACAACAAATTGATATTTTTAGCTATCATCGGCTCTCCCCCGGTAATAACAACATGATTACTTTGATGAGTATCTATATTTTTAACAATCTTATCAACTGTCATTTCTGTACCGGATGGATTCCACGAGGCATAGTCAGTATCGCACCAGTTACATCTCAAATTACATCCTGATGTTCTTATAAACAGCGACGGCAACCCCGAAAGCATTCCTTCACCTTGAATGGAATAAAATATTTCAGAGATAAGCATTTAGTCCGCCTTTGAGTTATTGCAAGAATCAGTATCAGATAAATATTCAGTCGGGTCGTCAATACCGGAAAGCTGAAATGCTTCTTTGCGCTCAACACAGGTACCGCATACGCCACAATGTAATTCAAATCCCTTATAACAAGAGTATGTATATTGGTATGGAACATTGAGTGTTTTGCCAATTTTTACAATAGCTGTCTTATCCATATCAATAAATGGACTGATAATTTGAACATGGGCAAACGTTCCCAAACTGATAGCTTCAGACATTGAACTCATAAAATTTTCACGACAATCAGGATAAATAGTATGATCTCCGGTATGAGCCGCAATGACAATGCCTTCTGCACTAATACTCTCGGCAAATCCGGCAGTTATCGAAAGCATTATACCATTGCGAAAGGGAACAACAGTTCTTTTCATCGAATTTTCTTTGTAATGACCGTCGGGAATATCTCCACCTGATTGCAACAGGTCAGATTTAAACAATGTGTTCATAAACGGTAATTCAATTATCTCGTGCCTGACATCCAATGTTTTACAATGATGAGCGGCAAACATCAGCTCTCTTTTATTATGTTTTGAACCATAATCAAAACTGACGGCAGCCACTTCATTATACTTTTTTACGGCATCGTAAAGTGCTGTTGTAGAATCAATTCCGCCGCTTAATAAAACCAATACTTTATTCATTTGTCTTTATGAACTGCGTTTGTAGTCTCGTTGAACTGTTGTTTGAATACCGCCTCGCGAATTAAACACCCCAACCAATTTTAAATGATTTGGATCTATTGCGTTCACAATATCATCAACCAATTTATTGACTACGTTTTCGTGAAAAATACCTTTATCGCGGTATGCCAGAAGATACTCTTTAAAACTTTTAAGTTCTATACAATGTTTATCAGGGGCATAGTTAAGAGTAAGTACTGCAAAATCCGGCAGTCCTGTTTTAGGGCATACACAGGTAAATTCGGGAATTGTCATTGTGATAGAATAATCTCTATCGGGATAGATATTTTCAAATATCTCTATTGCAGGAGTATTCCAGTCACGGATATCATCCTGTCTGCCTTCATAGCTTGAATCATTCATATCACGATTATAAACCAAAACGACATAAAAAGCAACAGGTTAAACCTTTACAGTCAGCCATCTCCCCCGACGGTAATATGTATAGAATATCATAGCTGAAATATAGCCTGAAATAGTAAATACCCACCAAACTGCTGTCATATCAAGATGTAAATATGATGTTACAATTAATGCCGGAAGCACTTGTAAACCCCAGCCATGAATAACAGACATAACCATAAACGGTGTGTTTAAACCAACTCCCGAATGTACCTGCTCAAGCATGATAAATGCTCCAAAAGCCGGAAATCCAAAAGCCCAAATTTGAAGCATCTTTGTCCCGATAGCGATTGTATCAGGTGAATCAAAAAAGAGCGACATATAATACTTACCAAAGAAATATGTCAGAATACCGAAAACAGTTAATATTCCGACACCTAACATAATCGACTGATTAGCAGTTGTTTTAGCTCTATCAACTTTATTCGCACCTAAATTATGTCCAATCAGAGATGACAACCCAAGCCCGATACCGACAATCAGCATAATACCAAAACCAAATACCTGCATCCCCACACCATAAGCTGCCACAACCGACATCCCAAATGATGCGATAAGCGGTGTTAATAACATCCGTGAACCCGAAAATGAAATATCACCCAATAATGCAGGGGTTCCGATTTTTAATATCTGCAACATTGATTTAAGAGAGACCGATGTTTTTCCAATCAGATGCATTTTGATATTTGTGTATTTTGTTCTAAATAATATTGTTCCGATTATAAATGTCAGCGAATAACTAATAATCGATGCTACCGCTGCACCTTGTATACCTAATGCCGGAAACCCAACATACCCAAAAATAAACAAAGGATCTAAAACAGCATTTAATAAATTAGAACCTATCATAAGCCCCATAGCAATAGCCGGATTAGCAATTGAACGCATCGCCGTAAAAAATGAATAGGCGGCATACATTAAAGGCAGCCCAAACAGTAATATTTTGCCATAAGAAATCCCAAGCGAAAGAACATCATTTTCCGCACCAAGAAATGAGAGCATATCTTTTATGAAAAACCATCCAATCAGTCCCAGCAATGTTCCAAAAAACAGTTTGAGAATAATAGTCTCTTTGATAGCCCGTTCGGTGTTGTCGTAATCTTTTTCACCGTACCTTCGGGAGATAATGGCAACAGAACCGGGACCGATAAGAGAGTTAAAAGCAAACAGAACCCAAAGCAAATTTGAAAAAAACGTAATAGCCGCCACCGATGATTCACTGTTTGGGAGTCTGGAGACCCAAAACATATCCGCCATGGCGTAGATATGCTGGGCAAGAAATCCAAACATAGACGGTAAACCCATCTTGAGGATGGAATTAAGTATCGACCCCTCGGTGTAATCTCTTTTATTGTTATTCTGTTCTGTCATATACTATTAATCTGCTTTTTGTTTCCTCTGTCATTTACGAATCTCAACCTCATTAAAAAGCCGAGAGATTGTAATTTTGTTTATTCAATCTCATGCCATACTGAGCGGAGTCGAAGTATGCATAATACCTGTATATGTACAGATATTCACATCTGCTTAATCTAAGCAAAGGTAATACAATATAATATTGTCGCAGAAACACAAGCAAAGTTGCGAATTTGATTTAAAATGTCAAAGAGTGTTGTAAGAGATTTCTGTGGGGACAGACCTGCGGACTTGACACTGTAGGGTTGAGGCCTGCCTCAACCTTTCATTAAGAACAGCCCTGCCTCAACCTTTCATTAGTAACACGCCTGCCTCAACCTTTCATTAAGAACAGCCCTGCCTCAACCTTTCATTAGTAACACGCCTGCCTCAACCTTTCATTAGTAACACGCCTGCCTCAACCTTTCATTAGTAACACGCCTGCCTCAACCTTTCATTAGTAACAGGCATGCCTGTTTCATACAAAACCATACCTAAAAATAATATTGATGTTTCAGAAAAAATATCAATAGTTTTTATTAAGTGACAAACGAAGATGTCTGCCCCTCTTCACGAGTTACACTTTCTCTACAACTTTTCCCAACTTTAGCATCATTTCCCTTACTATGAACGCATAATTTATGAAAGAGAAAATTGATGCACGAAAACACTACAAAAAATATCAGCAAAAATGGCTTTAAGCCATTTTTTAAGGCAAAGCCATTTCGCTGTAACTCACTAATTCTGTTTTATTTACAGTGAGAAATGACCCTAAAAAACGGCTAAAAAAAGATGTTTTATATGCGAAACGAACCCATTTTGAAAACAACAATGTTGCTTCCCGTATCAAGAGGCTGTGTCACAATACAAATTTTAGCCATGTTATGTTAGTTCCTGAACACGCAAAGCGGGTTTGTGAACTAACATTATGTATTGAGACATAGCCTCCAAGTATGGGACGACATTAGGAGAATACACGGTAACATAGAGCAAGTTGGGCATTACATTGAGAAGGTTCGGTGTGACATTGAGGGAGTTTGGATGTCATGGTGTTAGGACTTGACTCTGTGTCAAGTACGGAGAGGAGTTATAAAATAATGCAAGTTGATAAATGGTTTTTATAATTGTCATTTCCCCTATTTTAAGAGTCGGTTAAGGGTGTTTAAAATTTTTATTTCAAATATTTTTTTATACTGTTGATTATATCAGTATCAGATTGTGGAGTGTATTGCAAGGCGGTGCGGAATGTTTCTTTGGCTTTTATCTTCTCCCCCATTCCTAAAAGTGCAATAGCTTTATAATAATGAGCCAGATAGTTTTCATTGCTTAATGCAATCGTCGCATCAAAATCATCAACAGCATTTTGGTACTCCCCAAGTTTTAAATATGCCGTTCCCCGACTATACAATGGATGGACAAGTTTTGGATTGAGTATATGTGCATGAGTGTAATCAGAAATTGCAGATCGGTAATTACTCTTTTGTAAGAAAATATTTCCCCTGTTTACGTATGCATACAAATGCGTTGAATCGAGTTCAATTGCGTGTGTGTAGTCGGCAAGAGCTTTGAAGATATCTTTAAATCCGTTTTTGTAGGCATGACCCCGTCGATAATAAGCATCGGCATCACTGCTGTCAATCTTAATAGCAGAATTGTAATCGTCGACAGCATTTTGATACTGTCTGAGATTTGCATAAGCAGCACCACGGTTACGATATGCTTTGCTGTAACCGGAGTCATACCTGATAGCATACGAAAATGAATTGAGTGCCTTTTTATATTTTTTCAGGTTGTATTGAGAGAGTCCGAGATAAAAATATGCCTTTGGATTGGATTTGTCGGAATCTAAGAGTTTTTGAAATGTAATTAATGCTTGTTTGAATTCACGTTTTTTAAGATGCTGTTTCCCCGTTTGTAATAAATCAGATTGGGCAAAAGAAAATTGACAAATTGATAGTGTAAGAATAATAAGTATAATTTGTTTCATAACGAACCTTATAAAAAAGACCGGACACAAGAGTGTTCGGTCTTTGGAACCTTGTTTGCACAAGGATAACATTTTTTATTAATTATTTAACGGTGACATCAATCCATGAGTCGATAGAATATTTGTCGTTGAGTTCTGCCTGCAGTGCCTTGGCATCGGATAATGATGCAAAAATACCGACACGTACTCGATAGTATTCTTGCCCTTCAACAGTAATTGTTGTGACATACGGTTGATAGCCTCGTTTGGTATATATATCAACAAGATGTTCAGCGTAATCTCGATTTTCACATCCTGCAACCTGGACGGTATAGCCGTCACCAGCCGGTTTTTTCGGCATTTTGTATAGAGCTTCTTCTGCCTGTTTTTGCCAGAGCATCAATTTATCAACTTCAGCTTGTTCCGTAGCGATAGAATCGGTAACTCGTTGAACTTCAGCAAGTGAATCCATTACCTGAGTAGAGTCACCCATAAGTTCTTTTTGAAGTTTAGCGGCTTCATCTTTTTTCTCTTTAGAGCATCCCACCACTAACACAGCCAAGACCATAATTAATAGAAAGGGTTTTATTTTATTCATTTTTGACTCCATATCTTTTATTAGTCATAATTTATATAAAGTCATATAAACAGTGAGTCAAATTGAAAGTCAACTTAAAAAGAATCAACTTTTTTAAAAGAAATTTGTTGAAAAACCGCATAAAATTGTATAAGATTCAGAATTAAAAAGGAAGAAATATGAGAGCATATAAGTCAATATTAGAACTAATAGGCAAAACCCCAATGGTGAGTCTACGGACAGGCATTCCTGAAAACGGATGTCAGGCATTTGTAAAGTTAGAGTTTTTAAATCCGACGGGATCTATTAAAGATCGTATGGCGTATTATATCATACGTAAAGCTGTACAAAGCGGAAGGTTAAAAGAAGGCGATACCGTTGTAGACAACACCTCCGGCAATACCGGTTCATCAATGGCGATGGTCTGTTCTCATTTTGGGCTTAAAGCAGTTGTGACAACTCCAGTAAAAACATCAAAGGAAAAAATAGATTTGATAAAATCATTCGGTGCTGAAGTAATTGTTACTCCTGAAGTTGATGATCATTTTGACCCTGCCGGCTGTTATATGGTTGCCCGAAAACTTGCTAAGGAAAAAGGGTATTTTGATTTAGACCAGTACGATAGTCAAGACAATATAGAAGCACATTATCATAGTACCGGACCTGAGATTTGGAATGATACAGAGGGAAAGGTTACTCATTTTATTGCCGGTATAGGCACAGGCGGTACATTTTCGGGAACGGCAAAATATTTAAAAGAGAAAAACTCAAAGATACAAACAATTGCAGTTGACCCTGAAGGTTCGATTTTTGCGGAGTATATTCGTTCGAATCAAAAGACAGCCGGTCATGCATATAAAGTTGAAGGTATTGGCTCGGATGTCATCACCGAAGCATTACTGCCTAAATTAGTTGATAAGGTTATTACTGTCTCTGATAAGGACGCATTTAATCGGACAAGATTTATAGCAAAAGCTGAAGGGATTTCTGCCGGAGGGTCTTCGGGTTCGGTGGCGATTGCTATGGAACAGGTAGCTCGTAATTTACATGCCGATGATGTTATGGTGGGAATTTTTGCTGATGCCGGGATTAGGTATTTAAGCAAGTGTTATAACGACTCCTGGATGAGGGAGTTTGGGTATATGCCTATATTAGAGGAGACAAATTAATTATGCGAATACGTCAAATTTTGTTTATTTCTATGATTTCAATTATACCATCCTGTTTGTTTTCACAAGGGTTAACCTATGATGAACAGATGCACGATTTTGGTCATATTGGGATGGACTTTAAGATTCAACATACATATATATTTGAGAATCGAACTGATGTCCCAATTAAGATTAAAAACATTGATGTCTCTTGTGACTGTACTACAGTTCGTTCAACTGACACATTGGTACTTCCGGGTGACACAGCATTTTTCAATTTGACATTTGACACGAAAGATTTTTACGGACCTGTCAATAAATCATTTAGAGTTTTTACCGATCATCCCAAATTACCTCAGTTAGAATATTTCTATGTTTCAATTGTTGGTCAGTGGTTTAATGGTTTAAAGCCAAAACCAATATCACTGTTTTTCTTACCTTCTAAAAAAGAAGGAACAATCAGAATTCCGAATGTTTTTTTTGATGAAATTTCTATTGCATCGGTATCACATCCTAAAAATTACGTAACAACTTACGTTAAGACACAAAAAGCAAATAAAGGTAAATTTGTTGAAGTCGTGATTGCCCCCGATAAAAACTTAAAAGAAGGTACATACCTCACGACCGTTACAATAAATGTACAGACAGACAATAATGACAATACAATAATGTCTATACCTGTTAAAATAGTTAGATATTAGTATTTCTCTGCTTGACAAAACAGCAATTATTTTATTGTTTATATATTATAAGAAGAAAGTTTGAGGATGTCTCTCTGTTGTCCTTGGGTAGTTTCCTAGCCCCCTCTACCCAACCAGTTGAGCATCCTCTTTTTTATACACAAAATAGGCAAAAAAAAACCGCTTAAAATAAGCGGTTTTTATATTAAATTTTAAAATTATGATGCTTTATCAATACAGTCAACCGGACATACATCTACACAAGCCGGTCCATCGTCTTGGTCTTCACATTCATTACAAGTTGCGGGGTTAATTACATAAATGTCGCCCTCTTCAATAGAAGTAGTCGGACATTCCGGTAAACAAAGACCACATGCTGTACAATCATCAGAAATGTGCATTGCCATGTTTTATTTCTCCAAGTCTATAGGTTCACGTTCTATATTACGGTTGGTAATATATTAAAAAATCTACCTATGACAAGTTTATTTTTTGTAAAAGTATCAATATTATTTTAAAATTAATATGTCAACAATTTTTAAGTTTACAAAATAGTATATTAAATTGACACGGCATTACTGTATTTATTTAACAGTAATGCCGTCAAATTGCTCTATGGACATGGAGCCGGAGCAGGTCCGCTTTGGAAGCTATAAGCTACAAGATATACCAAGTCAGAAACATTGATAGTACCTGAACCGTTAACGTCACCTTCTTCTGCACATACAGGAGCAGGTCCGCTTTGGAAACTATACGCTACAAGATATACCAAGTCAGAAACATTGATACTACCGGTAGAATTAACATCGCCACGTAGCACACAACATCCTTCACATGCATCACCTATTCCATCTGAATCAGAATCTAATTGAGATGGATTAGAAACTAATGGACAGTTATCACAACTATCAGGTACACCGTCAGCATCAGCATCAGCTAAATCATTAAAGCCGGGACAGATATCACAACCATCAGGTACACCATCACCGTCAGCATCAGCTAAATCATTAAATCCGGGACAAATATCACAACCATCAGGTACACCGTCTCCGTCAGCATCAGCTAAATCATTAAAGCCGGGACAAATATCACATAAATCTCCTACACCATCTCCATCGCTATCTGTTTGAGCAGGATTTGGAGTGATTGGACAATTATCACATAAATCTCCAATACCGTCACCATCAGTATCAGTTTGGGCAGGATTTGGAGTAAGTGGACAATTATCTATTGCATCGGGAACGCCGTCTCCGTCTGTATCAGTAGCACAAGATTTTGTAAATTCGAAATAAATATCTTGATCTACACCATTTCGTGTATCATTCCAAATAAAAGCATTACCGTTAAGAGCATTTATATCAGAGCCGAGATAATCTCCAATAAATAAAGTAGGTGGAATAGGTGTATTGCTTATAGGCTGTGTTGGTCCTGCAAGCGAGACAATACAGTCAGTCCATGTAACACCGCAGTCAGATGAAGTAGATGACCAAGTTTCGGTTAATGTATTGGCAGGATCATTTCTCTTATCATAATATATAATAGTGATATCACCGGTAGCATCATCCACTCTCATGTGTGGAGCCCATTGGTCATAGGCAATTCCTGTTCCGATAGGATCTTGGTTAACTCTTACAGGGGGTGTCCAAGTCAATCCACCATCAGAAGATGATGAGAAGAGTACATCGGGATCACCTAACGACATATCAGTCCATGCAATATAAACAGAACCCGGACACACAGGGCTATTGCTCACAGCAACAGTAACAGAATTATTCATATTCACGCCTGCAGTAGAGACTACAGGTAGTGGAGCAAAAGAACTGACAGCAATGGGACCGGCACCACCAGTTAAAGCACCAAATGGAGCAAGATCGGAAGAGCGTCGTGTAGGGAAAGAGTGTAGATCTCGGTGGTCGCCGTATCATTAAAAAA
>CAJVYT010000009.1 GCA_913009765.1 uncultured candidate division Zixibacteria bacterium | reverse complement strand
TTTTTTCAAGCAGAAGACGGCATACGAGATATATCAGTGTGACTGGAGTTCAGACGTGTGCTCTTCCGATCTCCGAAGATATTAAAATAGCGTAGTGCGACAGTCGGGAATTTGTATAATTCCCAATATACTTTTAAATAATATTCATTGGTAAGTTTTGTCACTGCATAAGGTGAAAGCGGTGATGGTCTCATACCTTCATGCTTGGGAAGTTCCACAGCATCACCATAGACAGACGACGATGACGCCATGACCATTTTTTTCACACCGCCGTTTTTGGCAGCTTCAAGCAAATGCAGTGTACCGTTAACATTAACAACATTTGAGGTAAGCGGATTTTCAACCGAACGGGGAACCGATGGAAGAGCCGCTTGATGTAAAATATAATCAATCCCTTCAACAGCTTTTTTAACTACCCAAAAATCCCGAATATCACCATCAATCAGTTCTATATCATTGATAACCGCATTGAGATTATCAATATTACCGGTCGAAAAATTGTCAAGAACCCGTACAGATTCACCTTTTTCGACTAATTTTTTAGTTATATTTGACCCAATAAAACCGGCACCGCCGGTGACTAAATATTTCATTATCTATATCCCTTTAGAATAATCTCATTTATATATATATCGGCAATTGTCATAAAAACTGAATATACCTATCTCAAAACCGCATATAGCTTACGATTATAATTATCAGTTGTCCAGTTTTATCTTGAAGAATATAATATAGTGGGCGGCAGTAGTAGGGCAGGATCCCTGTGATCCTGCCTTATCATTATTCACCGAAATCACCGTCAAAATCAATTCTTCTCTTTTCTCCCCAATCCTTCTGATAATATCCACGTTTTTCGAATTCATTTATTGAAGAATAATTCCAATCAAAGGGGCTATTTACATAACTATGTTTTACAGGATTATAATGGATGTAATCTATATGATTATTATAATCTTGCTGGTCTCTAATAATATGATCCCAAAAACGACTCTGCCATACTCTACCTGAATAGAGATTCTTTTCTTTTCGATAATATGCTCCAAAAGATAGTTTAAAGTCATGAATAAAAGATGCAGGATTATTATCTTTTGGGTCTATAAGAATATGAAAATGGTCAGGTAATACGACCCATGCGATGAGTTCAATATTATGTTTTGAAACCATTTTGTCTAAAGATTCTTTAAAAAAAGTATATGAAGATACAAGGATATTATTTCTTTGATGCGTAACAACCGTAAGAAAGTAGATACTCCCTTTTTCATAATACCGTAGTAGTTTTGACATATAATATATTATAAATAGATTGTAAATATGTCAATCACATATGAAGAGTAGTAGGGCGGGATCCCTGTGATGCTGCCATCTAAGGCGGGATCACAGGGATCCCGCCCTACGATAACTACATAATCGATGAGTTACCGGTTTTGTGTTTCGTCAGTTCCTGATTCGCCTTGGCGAATTGTGAACTGACGTTATTAGTGTCAGGTCTCAATTCTCTTTCAGAGAATCAGGACCAGACACAACAAAGAGTTAAAGACATTAGCATCTTTAAAAGACATGAATTATTCAATTTATAGTTTTAACCTATCATCAAACAAAAATTTATTAATATCATTTAAAATTATATTCGCTTTTTCATCACCTCCACAATGATTCGGCTCCATTGCAATAGTAAGTAAACCTGCTTGCTTTACAAGTCCATCAAAAAATCTCTTTCCAGTCCAAGGAATATGATTATCACTTTTTTTATAAAATTCTCCTCTATACACTTCTTCAGGCCAAGGTAAATAATATCCATTCCAGTTAATTGCAAAACAATCTAAATCAATATCTAGTAAGAACTTTTCATCTGACCTTTTAAACTCAAAACCTTTTTGATTTAAATGAACCCAATTTAAATCATCCCATATTTTTTTATTTGGAATTCTGTTACATAAATCACCTAATTTTCTTCCATTATTTAATTCTGCACCTGGTGATTCTAGTGATTTCAAATAGTGTAAATTTCCTCTATGATCTGTATAATCGCCTTCATTATTATGCCTGTGAACTCCAAAAACTATCGCGTTAGAGATTATCCCCATTTCCATCCCTGCTTTCACCCAATCACCATCAAGTTTATATAAATGATCTCGGCAAATGTTAATTACTTTTTGTGTAGTTAATTTATCATACTCTTCTTTTATAAACTCTTTAGCTTTTTGTAAGATTTCACGTCCATCATCATGGGCATCAAACATAACCAATTTACAAGGCTTTGGTAAAACACCCATTTTTTGATATTCAAAAATTATAGGAAGAACCCATCTATGATCTTTATGAACATAACTATCACATTGATCAAAGCCAATTTTTTTTAATTTGTCAAATTTAATGAGATGTTTTAAAGAATCAGGAATCAAAATACAACCTACGCTACTGGAGCTTTTCTATCTTTATAAGGCACGTGTTTGCCGGCTTTTTTCTCATCCATATATTTCTTGGAAATCTTCACAACCGCACCCGATAAGAATATCAAAGCAATCAAGTTCGGTGTCGACATCAACCCATTGGCAGCATCGGCAAAATTCCAAACCGGTTCCAAATCAAGCGTTGCACCCAACAAGGTAAATATTATAAAAATCCATTTATATGGAAGTTTCGATTTTGACCCGCCCAGATATTCAATACCTTTTTCACCATAATACGACCACGCCACAATAGTTGAGAACGCAAATAATATAACAGCTATAACAACCATCCATTGTCCGAACCCCGGAAGTGCGGTCTCAAATGCAGTCATGGTCAAAACAGCTCCGGTTTCACCATTCGCCCATACTCCGGTTGATATAATAACCAATGCAGTTATCGAACAAATAACAATAGTATCAATAAACGGTCCAAGCATGGCAACTAACCCCTCACGAACCGGCTCGTCAACTTTTGCAGTTGCATGTGCCATCGCAGCCGACCCCTGCCCCGCTTCGTTAGAAAATAATCCGCGACGTAAGCCCCAGCTGAATGTCATCCAAATAGTCGCCCCACCTGTGGCACCGCCAACGACAGCGGTTGGATTAAAGGCATGATAAAAAATTAACTGAAAAGCCGGTAAAACTTGATCATAATTTACAAAAAGAGCTATTAAACCGGACACAACATAAATAACAGACATAAACGGTACTAAATAAGATGCCACCACACCGATTCTTTTAATACCGCCGATAATAACAGCACCGGTCATACCTGCTAAAATAAAACCGAATATCCATCGAAACATTGTTTCGCTCTCGGCAGGAACTGCTAATGCATCAACTAACGAGTGAGCCATTGTATTTGACTGCACCATATTTCCCGCACCCAAAGCACCAATAGCAACAAACGATGCAAACATATAGGCAAGCGGTTTAAAATATTTCGGCATACCCATTTCAATATAATACATCGGACCGCCTCGAACATTACCATCGGGGTCAATCTTACGATATTGAATAGCCAAAGTACACTCGGCAAATTTAATTGCCATGCCAAAAAATGCCGTTACCCACATCCAGAATATCGCACCCGGTCCGCCCCAATATAATGCAAGAGCCACACCTGCGATATTTCCAATTCCGATAGTTGCCGATAAAGCAGCCGACAATGCCTGAAAATGAGTTAACTGACCTTTAAGATTAGGGTCATCATACTTGCCGGCAGCAATTGCCACACCATGGGCAAACCCACGTACCTGTATTAACACCATCCGTACAGTCAGCACTAATCCGGTTGCTAACAATAGCGATGCCATGTATGGTCCCCATACAAAGCCGGAAATTGCGTTTATAATGTTTGTGATTGATTCTAACATCGGTAAAAATTATACCTATTTGACTATTTACCCGCAAGTAAAAAAATTAGTAAATTTCTTGAAAAACATTATTTTCAACATAATTTAATCTTGCCGATACCATTAAGTGTATATAAGTTGTCAAAAAGTAAGAAAAATCTATTATGAAAGGATTTCATTATGTCAGATTTTCAATATATTCACGCTCGTCAGATTCTTGATTCACGCGGTACTCCAACTATTGAAGTTGATGTCTGTCTTGCCGACGGTTCATTAGGTCGTGCAGCTATTCCATCGGGTGCCTCAACCGGTATACACGAAGCGGTCGAACTTCGTGACGGCAAAAAAACAGAATTCTTTGGCAAAGGTGTCACCAAGGCTGTTGCCAATGTAAACAAAATTATAGGACCGGCTCTTATCAATGATATGGTTGACCCGTACGACCAAGTCTCATTAGATAATTATTTAATTCGTCTTGACGGTACCGAAAACAAATCCAAACTTGGTGCCAATGCGATTCTTGGCGTTTCCTTGGCAAATGCCAAAGCATGTGCTGATTCACGCGGACGGTTCCTTTATGAATATATCGGCGGATGCAACTGTAAACAGCTTCCGGTTCCAATGATGAATATTTTAAACGGCGGAAAACATGCCGACAATAATGTCGACTTGCAGGAATTCATGATTGTACCGGTTGGTGCAAAAAATATCCGTAAAGCTATTCAAATGGGTGCCGAAGTTTTCGGACATCTTAAAAAAGTACTTAAGAAAAAAGGCTACAATACTTCTGTCGGTGATGAAGGCGGTTTTGCTCCTAACTTAAAATCAAATGAAGAAGCATTACAAGTCATCATGCAGGCTATTAAAAACTCAGGCTACAAACCCAAAAAAGATATCATGATAGCAATAGACCCGGCAGCCTCGGAATTCTATAATACAAAAACAAAAAAATATCACCTTGCTGCCGAAGGTAAAAAGCTGACGTCCTCACAAATGACTGACTTTTACGAAAACCTTTGTAACAAATATCCGATTATTTCTATTGAAGATGGTCACGCAGAAGATGATTGGAAAGGCTTTCAGGAAATGACTGCCCGTTTGGGTCATCGTATTCAAATAGTCGGTGATGATATTTTTGTTACAAATCCAAAGAGATTAGCACGAGGTATCAAAGAAAAAACAGCTAACTCAATTTTGATAAAACTCAATCAAATCGGCACTCTCACAGAAACTCTTGACACCATTGAGATGGCACAAAAAGCAGGTTTTACTACGGTTATATCGCATCGTTCGGGAGAAACTGAAGATACCACTCTCGCCGATGTTGCTGTTGCTGCCGGAGCAGGTCAGATAAAAACCGGTTCAATGTGTCGTACCGACAGAATCGCAAAATATAATCAACTGATGCGTATTGAAGAAACAATCGGACAACACGCTGTCTTTTTAGGCAAAGACACTTTTTATAGTATGAAATAGATTAAATTAAGTCACTCTGAGCTTGGAGACTGTGTCACAATACAAATTGTCTCCATGTTGTGTCTGTTCCTGAAGCCACGAAGTGGGTTTGTGAACTGACATTGCCTATTGCGACACAGTCTCTTGGTCGGGGAACCAGTCCTTCAATTCAAAATGGGTTCGTTTCGCATATAAAGGGAACCTACAGACTGCGTCTGACTCATTAATATCGCAGATAACTGACATGCGAACAGTCGGTTACAACGAAATGGCTTTGCTTACCCAAATGGCTTAAAGCCATTTTCGATAATATTATTTGTAGTGTTTTTATGCATAGAGTTTTCTCTTTCAAAATTAAGTTATTCATAGAAAGAACAGAATTACGAATGATGTGAGAATGTGTAGAAATTTTGAGACGTTTGATAGAGGGGCAGACAACGAGGACATCTGCCGACCACTTAACATTGTGCAATCTTTAGGTTGAGGCATGCCTCAACCCTACATTAAAATCAATCCACAGCAAGCAGTTACACCTGTACTCTGATTCAGAAACTATAAACATAGAAAATAATTTTTTTTACACACTCTTGTCTTGTAAACGTTTATATTACAAATAACAAGAAGGGAGATAAATGTATGAAAAAAATTATTTTATTATCAGTAATCGCATTAGTGGTATTAATAGGATGTGAAAATCCATTTTGGAGTAATGGAGCAAATAAACAACCTATTATTGAAAATACTCCTATCAAATACACTTATGATGATGAAGCAGTTCTTATGGCAATGTCGTATTATAAATTATTTACAGCACCGGATTCAATTTCTCAAAGGATATATGACGATATAGCTCTTATAGACTCACAATTTAATGACACCCTAAATAATTGGTACAAGAATTCTGAGCAAAATAATGGATTATCCCGGTTAGCTTCCTCTGAATTTATTAAATTTACTCCACACTGGTTTCCAAGCTATATAGGTTTTACTTTTGAGTCAGCAACTGTGGGACCAATACTTGATAGTACTCAAGAGCAGTTTTATAACATATTGGATTCTTTAGGAGCAAAATCATTTAACATTTTTTATGTTACTCCAAACAGTACTCCATATGGTTCTTTGTACTTAAGCGGTCTTAAAAATCCTACTGTGGCACTTTCAGCATTTAATGATATACCTGAAATAAAGAATGTTTATGCTACCACATCTCCAGGGGATCAATCAAATATTTTTCCATATTTTGAAGATGAAAACCGAAAATATTTTTATATGTTCAGATGGGGTGACTGTCCTTCAGGATGTATTTATTCCTCAACCTACTATTTCATGATGGATAGTGATAGTGCTATCTTAGTTGCAAAATACAATACAGCGACTGATACTATTCCCCGTCCTCCATGGACTGATACAGTCAAGACAGCGTTTGAAATGTGGAATTATTTAGAATAAGTAATTTACATGTATGGACTTCCAGTTATCATAATTAGGTTGCCATCTCTCGGGTGTTAACCTATTCCAAAGTTCTTGTTCTAAAGGATTAAATCTCCCTTTTCTTCTAAATACAACTTCAATTTCGTTTGGTACTTTAGTTTCTTGAATGTGCATAAAAATACTTCGAAGTTCTTCTTCATACATTTTCATATTCCTAAAAACATAAAGACAAGGAGCATCTGGATTTCTATGCCATCTTCCTCTCTCAAATAAATCCAATCCTTCTAAAACTGGGTTTACAAATCTTGGAACTAATGCTCCAAATCGAGATAAAAATGATTTGTGTTCTTTTTCTGTTATGAATTTCCCCGAAAATTTTGGATGAATAGGCATATTGTTTCCTTAATTTTTTTATTATAAAAAGATAAGATACTCTTTGAAAATTTACAATCACTTTATTACGAAAGAAAATCCGTTTAAGGATTGGCTGTAATTTCCACTAATTTGCTCAATACTTACTGTACTGGATTCCGGCTTCGCCGGAAAGGAGTTCCAAAGAAAAACATCAAATTTTAGAATAATACCAGATAATTTCCATTTCATTTAATTTTTTCGCATTCCAGTAATACTATGTTAACAGCTATCTTATTTTATATCATCGCCTTAACAGCATTCCAATATTTCTTCATTTTTTATACGAATTCAGGAAACTTCTTGACAAAAAGTGCGTTTAATATATATTGATTGCCTATTAGCACTCATTTATTGCGAGTGCTAATAAAATATGGTGTATTAGTAACATAACTATTAATAGGAGAAACAAAATGAATATCCAACCTCTTGCTGACCGTGTCGTTGTAAAACCGGTTGAAGAACAAGAAGTAAGCAAAAGCGGAATCATCATTCCTGATACCGCCAAAGAAAAACCAATGGAAGGTGAAATTATCGAAGTTGGTTCCGGTCGTTTAACTGATGACGGCAAAAAAGTAGATTTAGAAGTAAAAAAAGGTGACCGTATTTTATATGGTAAATATTCCGGTACCGAAATTTCTATTGATGGCGATGATTATCTTATCATGCGTGAATCTGATATTTTTGCGGTCGTTAACCGCAAATAATTATAAAAGGAGAATTATACAATGGCAAAAGTCATAGATTATGATGTAAGTGCTCGCACCAAATTAAAATCCGGTGTTGACAAATTAGCAAATGCAGTAAAAGTTACTTTAGGACCTAAAGGTCGTAATGTTATTCTTGATAAAAAATTCGGTGCCCCAACAATCACCAAAGACGGTGTTTCTGTTGCCAAAGAAATCGAATTAGAAGATCATTTTGAAAATATCGGTGCCCAAATGGTAAAAGAAGTTGCTTCGAAAACTTCTGATGATGCCGGTGACGGTACCACTACAGCTACTATCCTTGCTCAAGCAATCGTTCGCGAAGGTTTGAAAAATGTTACCGCAGGTCACAACCCAATGTCTCTCAAACGCGGAATCGATAAAGCTGTTATCGCTATTTCTGCATCTATTAAAGATATGTCTAAACCGGTTGCCGGCAAAGAAGAGATTTCTCAAGTTGGTACAATTTCTGCCAACAACGACAAACATATTGGTGACCTTATTGCCGAAGCTATGGAAAAAGTCGGTAAAGACGGTGTTATCACTGTTGAAGAAGCCAAAACTGCTGACACTACTCTTGATGTAGTTGAAGGTATGCAGTTTGACCGCGGCTATGTTTCCCCTTACTTTGTAACAGACCCAGACTCAATGGAAGCTGTTTTAGAAGATCCAATGATTTTGATTCACGACAAAAAAATCTCCAACATGAAAGACCTCCTTCCGGTACTTGAAAAAGTTGCCCAGCAAGGTAAACCTCTCATGATTATCGCAGAAGATATCGACGGTGAAGCTCTTGCTACTTTAGTAGTAAACAAACTCCGCGGTACAATAAAAGTTTCTGCTGTGAAAGCCCCGGGATTTGGTGATCGTCGTAAATCAATGCTTGAAGATATTGCAGTCTTAACAGGCGGTAAAGTTATCTCTGAAGAACTTGGCTTCAAATTAGAAAATGCTATTTTATCTGATTTAGGCAGTTGTAAAAAAATCACTGTTAATAAAGACAACACAACTATCGTTGAAGGTGCCGGCGACACAGAAGAAATCAAAGGTCGTATCGCTCAGATTCGGAAACATATCGACGATACAACATCTGATTATGACCGCGAAAAACTGCAAGAACGTTTAGCAAAACTTGCCGGTGGTGTTGCTGTTATCAATGTTGGTGCTGCAACTGAAATCGAAATGAAAGAAAAGAAAGCTCGCGTTGAAGATGCTTTACATGCTACACGTGCTGCTGTTGAAGAAGGTATCGTCCCAGGCGGTGGTGTTGCATTACTTCGTGCGATTTCTGCATTAGATAAAATTGATGCTAATGAAGAAGAACAAGTTGGTGTTAATATCCTTCGCAAAGCGTTAGAATCTCCAATTCGACAAATTTCTGAAAACGCCGGAGTCGAAAGCTCTGTTGTTGTCAATGAAGTTAAATTGAAAAAAGGTTCTTTTGGATATAATGCCCGTACAGATGTGTACGAAGATTTAATCAAAGCCGGTGTTATTGACCCGACCAAAGTAACCCGTTCAGCTCTTGAAAACGCCGCATCTATTGCCGGTCTTCTCTTGACAACTGAATGTGTTATCACCGATGCTCCTGCCAAAGAAGGCGGTGCTCCTGCTATGCCTGATATGGGCGGCATGGGTGGAATGGGTGGCATGGGCGGAATGATGTAAGATTGTGAGGCTCAAGTTGACTTTACATAATTGTCATTCCAGCGAAAGGGCTTGTTGAAAAACCCTCTAAAGGCGTCGTCGGGAACCCTTTCCCGACGATTAAACAGTCAGGAAAGGATTCCTGACTGCTCAAGTTATGATAATTTGGACTTTTTCAACAAGCCCGAAAGCTGGAATCCAGTTTATTAATATATTTGAATTACATTTTTATAAACATAGTAACCCCGTAATAAATTAACAGGGAGAGGGTTAATGATGAAACGCACTAGACAAACGACAACATAGCCCTCTTATATCCCATGAGGTATAATATGATATGGAACATCATTCAAAAATTGCATTTATTGATGCATATGGTAATACAGATTTAGATATTTCTAAAACCAACGCATCATCTTATTTTATTGTTACTGCTGTAATTGTTAAAAAAGAAGATATCGAGTTCTTTCATAGAAAGATCGAAAGTGTTAGAAAAAAATATTTTCAAAAAGGTCCTATTAAGTCCAATAAAGTTGCTAACCATAAAAGAAGAATGTTAATTTTACAAGAATTAGCAAAAGTAAAATTCAAGTACATCTCTATTATTGTTGATAAATCCAAACTAAAAACTAAAGGGTATCCCTTCCCAAAATCTTTCATTAAGAATCTTCACCTTCCATTACATAAACATTTAATTAATACATTTGATAATTTATTAATTGAACAAGATACTTTCGGTAGTAAGAATTTTATGAAAGGTTATAATAATTATTTATCAACAAAATTTCCAGTTGACTTATTTAATTCAGCTAAGTTTATGTTTGGCAAAAGCGATGAATCTCTTGGAATCCAAGTTGCTGATTTTATCTCAGGTTCATTATCAAAATACTATGACCCTAAGAAAAAAATTGAACAAGGTGGAGATTACTTAAGAGTTTTAAAGAACAACCTATTGTTTGTAGAAGAACTACCATTCTCAAAGGAGAGTTTACTTTCTAATTTTCATAAAAATAGCGTTAATTATGATAAAACTATTGCAGAGGCATCAATTAGACTTGTAGATAATTTTATCCTAACAAACGATTCAAGCAATGAAGATTTAAAAATCTTAGAGCTCAACACAGTTAAATTTTTGAGATATAATTTAAATATCGAACCTGAAAAATTCATTTCTTCATCTGAAATAAAGGAATTCATCAGTGAAAAAATTGTCTCAGACAGAGAATTTAGTTCAATCATTGCTACTCTTCGTGATTCTGAATTATTGATTTCTGCTTGTGATAAAGGATATAAAATTGCTATAAATGAAGAAGATTGTATTCAATTCGTAGAGAATTTTAATAATACAATCAATCCAATGCTAAACAGGATTTCAACTTGTAGAAAAACTCTTTTAAAAGCAACAATGGGTGAATTAGATATTCTTGACACACCAAAATTTTATCGATTAAAAAATTCTTTAGATAAAAAATGGCCAATATCAACTTCTGAAAAGGATAAGGTTGAACAAATTAATCTTTATATTTAGAAGATAAACATTTGATATTTAAGACCCGCTTCATGCGAGTCTTTTTTGGCATAAATAGTTCTCCCTAAATCCGTTGACTTCCAGTATCAAATTTTCCCGTTCTGTCGGTTCCTGATCCGCTAGGCGGGTGAACTGACATAATTCTCAAATGTCAGGTGTCATCCGACTTGGTCGAATAGCACCCGACACAACAAGTAAAGACTATTTCAATTGTCGAAACCACAGGGGTTTCGACCTACAAAAACTTTTATATTTTTATCGAATCGGAACCACAACCTACAAAAGCTGAAAGGTCACGGTCTTGCAGTTACTATGTTAAAAAAGTCATAAAAAGAACCATATCGTAAATAGCAACCGTATTTTTATCGGCTTAGAAGTGTCAAGTCTTGTAGGGCGGAACTCTTTAGTGGTTCCGCCTTTTTTATATATAATATTGATTATTCTGTCGTCTTGTAGGTCAGATTTCAAAATCGAAAAACCCGACAAATCTCTCTTGTCAAACAGTACCCCTATTCTTCACTTGCCAAAAAGCGACTTTATTGTATATTAAACTAATTAGAAAACATAAACAGTACCACTTGACTCTTTGGGGAGATCAAAGATGAAAAACAGAATAATTGCATCAACACTCTTAATAGTATTGTTGTTTCTTATAAACAGTTGTGATTTGCTAAATCCAATTATTGGAAGTGGTAAAAACGAACCAACCCTTTCCGATAATTTCACAATTGCAATCGAAAGAAC
This sequence comes from uncultured candidate division Zixibacteria bacterium, assembly GCA_913009765.1. Next base: position 20,053 of record CAJVYT010000009.1, on the reverse strand, counting down.
TGATAAATCTATTCAAGGTCAGAGCCAAGCAATTGAAATCTCATTACAAAACAACACTTTAGAAAACTATCCGATAGGAAGTTTTGACCTTCTATTCGCGTATGACGCATCGGCATTAGTTTTCCAATCTGCTGACCCGGGGCAATTTCTCGTTGACTGCGGATGGGAATATTTCACATATCGATATAGAGGTATAACAACAGACAGTAGTGCATTCGGAATTATTAGTATTAATGCTTTGGCAGAAACTAATAATGGTCCCGGTAATCACCCTGATTGTTTTAATGTTGGGGGAAATATCTCTAACCAATTAGCTGTTTTAAATTTCTTAGTAACCAACGACCGTGCTTTTGAGTGCGAATTTGCACCAATTAAGTTTCTCTGGGATGATTGTGATGATAACACAATTACGAATAACACTGGAGAACAATTATTTTTAAGCAATCATATCTACAACAAAATAGATACAAGCAGAATAGATGATAGTACAGACTTGGCTGATTACTATTCTTCTTTTCCATCTTTTTCCGGTTATAATGGAAGTTGTGATGGTGTTATTGTTGGAGGCAAACCTGTTCCTCTTCGCAAAATAGACTTCATCAACGGTGGGGTTGACATTAACTGTGCTGATTCTATTGATACCCGTGGTGATTTAAATTTAAATGGAATTGCATATGAAATTACTGATGCAGTTTTATATTCTAACTACTTCATTTATGGTTCTAATGTCTTTACTGTCAATCTTGACGGTCAGATTGCAGCCTCCGATGTTAATGCTGACGGTATAACACTAACCGTTGCTGATTTAGTCTATCAAATTCGCGTGATAGTTGGAGATGCTCTCCCATATCCAAGAAATATTGTAAACGAACAAAAATTTATCAATGGTACAGTTACCAATGATAACGGTCTGATATCAATAGATCAGACAACACAAGCTGCCGCGGCACATATTGTAGTTAAAGGAGATATTACGCCTACTCTACTCGCTGACAACATGACTATAATTTCTAATTTTGACGGAACTAATACTAATATATTAATCTACTCGCTTGAGAATAACAACTTTAGTGGTGAATTTGTGAACATAGGCACGAATGAAATCGTCTCTCTTAAAATGGCAGATGTCTTGGGTAATCAAGTGATAGTAAATTGGGTTCCGACAACCTATGCTTTAGAACAAAACTACCCTAACCCATTTAATCCAACAACAAGAATTCCGTTCTCCATTCCTGTGAATGCTAATGTTACTCTGGATATCTATAATAATAATGGTCAAAAAATAACTACGTTATCAGGAACATTTGAAACCGGAAATCATGAATTTGAATGGGATGCATCGAACTATCCCTCAGGAGCATACAGTTATACTTTAAGAGCTAATAATTTTGTCGCCACTAAAACAATGTTGAAAATAGGGTAAACCTACTGAGCTTACCGAAGCAATAGATGTTGGGTTTCTTACTATTAAATTTTTATCGAATAGAAACACCAACCTACAAAAACTAAATGTCTGCCTAAGCGGATGAGCTGACAAAATTTAAAGGTGTCAGCCATTGATGGAGGAGTTTAGTTCAAATAGGTTCAGGCATGCCAGAACCCTACAAAGTGATCTACATCATATCGTCAGGGTCAACATCAACATTGATACGAATAGTAGCGGGTAGTTTAAAACGAGCTTCGATATCTTCCCATTCTGTAAGCATTTTCACAAATTTTACAACTTGATTTGTCTTTATAAACAGGTGTCTGCGATATCTGTTCCGTAAATAATAAATCGGGCATGGTGCCGGACCCAAAAGCTGTACTTTCAAGCTATGAGTTTTTATTTTATGATTCAGTTTCTCTCTAAATAATAGCGTTTCTTTTTCAAGAAGATTTTCTTTTTCCGATGACAGCGTAAAATTAACTAAGCGGGAAAATGGAGGATACCACAAATCTTCTCTCTCTTTGATAACTCTTGCAAAAAATCCCGCATAATCCTGTCGGGCAGCATCTTGAATAACTGCATTATCAGGGTTAAAAGTCTGAATAATCACTTCGCCTGCTTTTTCAGCCCGACCGCTTCTGCCTGATACTTGCAATAGTCTTGCGAACGCTTTTTCCGATGCCCGAAAATCAGGCATATCCAAAGATGCGTCGGCAGACAGAACTCCCACCAATGTCACCCCCGGCATATCAAGCCCTTTGGTTACCATCTGTGTACCCAAAAGCAGATTAGATTTTTTCTCAGAAAAATGAGTGAGAATTTCATAAGCCTTTTTGCGACCGTCAGCCGAATCAGAATCCATCCGTATCGGCTTGGCCCCCTGAAATAATCTCGGGATATTTTCTTCAACTTTTTGTGTTCCGACACCCATAAAATAAAAATCAGCAGATGTACATTTTTCACAATTTTCAACAACCGCAATAATATATCCGCAATAATGACAGGTCAGTTTGTTCCCTTTTTTATGGTATGTCAATCTCAAATTACAATTTGGACATTCGGGGATATGCCCGCATTCCATACATTTCATTTGAGGAGAATGTCCTCGACGATTTAAAAACAGAATAACCTGTTCATCATTTTTAAATTTCTTTTCAACCTGTTTTTTAAGAGTATAAGAAATATACGGTAAATCTCCCCGCAATCGGTCAGTCCGCATATCAACAACTTGCACAATTGGCAGCACAGCATTGCCGGGGCGTTCGGTTAGCTCAAGCAACGAATAGCGACCTTTTACAGTATTTTGATAAGACTCCACCGAGGGTGATGCCGAACCAAGCAGCACCGGTATGTTATTTATTTTCGCCCGCATAATTGCAGAGTCCCGTCCATGAAATCTCGGTGCGGGGTCATCCTGTTTGTAAGAACCGTCATGTTCTTCATCGACAATAATCAAGCCAAGATTCTCTATCGGAGCAAATAAAGCCGAACGAGGTCCTACAACAATTTTATATTTTCCCTGCCTAATACCATTCCAGCTTTCAAGACGTTCTTTTTCAGTCATGGCAGAATGAATAACTGTTACTTTGTCACCAAAAAAGCCTCTAAAATATGCTAATGTAGTAGATGTAAGGGCAATTTCGGGGGTTAGAATAAGAGCCGTTTTTTGAGTTTTTAAAATTTCACGGCAAAGATAACAATACACAATTGTTTTACCCGAACCGGTAACACCATGCAGAAGCGTTGTTGAAAAACCGTTTGATAGTTTTTTTGATAGTTTTTCTATGACATTTTGCTGATTATCGGTCAGTTTTATTTTGTCGAGGTTTTCTTTGGGTTTGATGAAATCAAGAGGTATAACGGTATCATCTGCTTGAATTGGTACCAGCACAAAATTTTCAACTGCTTTTTTGAGCTGATAATCTGTCCAGCCATTTGCGATAAGTTCTGTACGTAATTTAATACCGTCATACATATCCGGTTGAAATTGTTTTTTGTGGAAATACATATTCCACGACTCTATTGATTCTATTTTATATCCTGCAATTCGAGATTTTCTATTGTGCGGTTCATCAAGCCATTGTTCAATTATAGATTTCTGTTGCAAAAGTTTTTTTAAAATATTTTTATTGTACGAGTGAATATCTTTTATAACCTGTGATGACAATTTATACCCCGGTTTGTAGTACCGTAATAAAGCGTTCGGTATCTCACAAGGAGCAGTTGTCCAAAAAAACTGTGATGATTTTTTTTTCTTAAAATATGATGGCAATGCCGCCAGTAAGCAATCAGCCGGATTCGCAAAATAATAATCTGCAATCCAAAGACAGAGTTTGAATAAATCATCGGGAAAATATGACTGATTATCTAAAGTTTGAATTATATTTTTATATCTGATACCGGGGGCAAAAGCAGCCTTACCAAGATAAAAGCCGATTTTTTTCATATTCCCAAACGGCACTAACACTCGCTGTCCCGGAAGCAGTGTGTCTATACTTTGCGGAACTTTATATGTAAATGATTTACGCAGTGGACCACTAAGGGCAATATTGGCATATTGTATCATAGAAATAACAAAAGCGGCAGATAGCTACCTGCCGCTTCCAATTTTAAAACATATATCTTTTTACTCTAATGCTTTAAGATGTTTTTCGGCTCGAGCTTTATCTTTTGGTTTTCTTAATTCACTGTATAAACTTACCAGTTGATCCCAAATTACTTTATCGTTCGGGTCAATCACTACCACTTTTTCATAGGCGGCGGCAGATTTATCAAATTCTTTTGTTTGAATATATGCATCACCTAATGAACGCCAATAATCTGCTTCATCCGGATTAATTTCAGCAGCAGCCTTAAATCCTTCAATGGCTAATTTCCAATTAGACTTAAAATAATTATAGGTTGCAAATAAGAATTGAATCTGTTCATTTTTCGGGTCTACATCAAGTACTCTCTTATAATACGTTAAAGATGAATCGATATAAGAATTTTTAATTTTTTCCCATTTTTCTGTAGAAGCATCATCGCCTGCTTCTCTGTAAGCTCTTGATGAATCATTTGCATTCATAAAAAGCTGACGGAAATAATGACCGACCGAACTGAGGGCATCAATATTCACCGAGTCAATAACTAACACTCTTTTGTTTACAGCAAATGATGAGTCATACATCTTTTGACTGTTATAACAAATCGCAAGATTGCCCATTGTTAAAACATCATCGGGAGCTAATTCGAGATAATCTCTCATATACGGAATGGCACCGGCATAGTCACCCATTTTGATATAATCATATGATATAGTCTGTAAAATCGTTACTTTATCGTCAGTTTTATCAAGCCCTTTTTCGAGCCAACTAACAGCTTTCTCATAGTCTTTTAATTTCTCAAACAATGCCCCTAAGCCGATATACGATTTCACATTGCTTTCATCAAGAACAATACATAACTCAAAATTGGCGACAATAGTATCAACATCTGCTTGTAAAATATCCTTAAGTTGAGCGATAACGGAAGAATCTGTGCCATTGGCTATTTCTTGAACAATTTCTTCCTGTTTAGAATCAATATTATCATTCATCATATTGATACCGTTGTTATAAAACTCACGCCAGTATTTTACTATCAGTGAATCATTTTTTATAATTAATTTATCGCAGTTTTTTTTGTATTTCTTTTTGACATCTTTATTGTCTTTATCACAAGTCATGCGTAGAGTATCAATATATGCAACCAACGTTTTAACATGTTCCATTTTCTCATCTAAATTAGCTGCTTTATCGATATAATCAACTTCCATACCACCCCGCAATTGAATTGCTTCGGCTGTCGGACCATAAAACATAAATAATGAATCAAGCATCGCAATAGCGGATTTGTACCGCTTTAAATCGCCGGAGAGAATATCTATCTTTGCAGATTTGATATACGCACCCATCGGTAATTTACGTGCTTTTTTCCCCGCAAAGCCGGAAACAGGCACTAAAGCAACTAAGAGGGCTGCGATTGCTATGTTTCTAATCAATTTCAAAATAAACTCCTTACATAAAATTCTGTTTAAATTCAAAGTGGAATCTAAGATATATCAAATCAGATGTCAACTTAACTTTAACCTATCTGTGACTAAACCGCACTGTGAATTTAAGAGTTTTTGAGCCGTTTTTTGCAATTTTTTGTGTAAATCTAATTGTAGAAGCATCTTTTTTTACAAATTCAAAATCAGCATCGACAATTTCCCAGTATCCATATAATTTTTTTTCAGTTATTATCGTAACATCTTCATCTTTATGATTTTTAAGTATAATTTCAAATTCCTGTTCATTAGTATTTGAACTAATACGTTTTTGGTTTAGCACTTTTTGTTCAGCAGTCAAATCAAAGGCGTACCCGACTTTAATAGTTACATCCTCATCTTTTGGAGTGTGGTCAATTCTGTCTTCACCCAAAAGAATTTTACTTCCGTCATCATCTGCTTTAAACAAACGGAACCGTCCAGCCGGAAGCGGCATCCCTAATCCGAATTCTTTTGAATTTCTGAACTTCAAAGCAACTTCAACTTTTTTCGGATTTATATCCGGTTTGTATAAAAATATTTTTTCTGCCTTTGTTTGGGCAGGTTCAAATAAAGATATTTGCTTGTTTTCTTTATCTGCCAAAGTTGCTTTTCTTGGAAGAGTATACATATGGTATTCAAAAAATGATTTTTCTTTAAAACCTGCCATACCATCTACAGCAGTCGTCATCATTTTCATTGAAAAACGCCCTCCTCGCAATTCCTGATTCGCCCTATTAATATCACCGGCAATAAGTTTGAGAGTCGCATCTTTATACGTTTTACCTGATTGATTATTTATTGATGCCCACCCGTTAATATCAAGCTTCGTGTCATCAGCACTCAAAAGACCTACATACTCGGCAGACCAGTTCATAGCGGATGTTTGATAACTTATATTACAATCAGCTTTGCCGTTAAAATCAGATTTATATTTCCAAAACAAAGTTGGGCGGGTAATTAAACCCTCCGGTAAGACCGGAAAATTCACTTCAGTTATTTGATTCATCAAGAGAATTTTAATCCGACCTGATTTATCCATCAAAGTAACCGCATCACGGTCGGATGCCAATAAAACTCCTGAAAAGATATTACCGTTTTTGTCAACCAATTCGATATTTTTATCAATATACTTTCGATACATTTGACTTGGATTTACCAAATCAAACGCATAGTTTTGTTCTAATATCGAAAGATGTTTATTTGAATTCAATAGTTCAAAACGAACCGATGTTCTGTCAATAGCCGACGGAACATCTTTGAAAGATAATTCGTGGATACCTTTTTCAAATTCTAAAATTCTTGTTTCTGAGACAACACCCAAATTTGAATTATACACAGTCACTGCTATTTCATCAGCAGCAACGGTACATACGGCAATAACAAGCAGAAAACATGATATAAAATATTTCATTGTAATTCTCCTAATCCTTATACAATTTAGACTAATTTAAGACCGAATTTGTGTAAAGCCTTAAAATCAGTAATTCTTACTTTTGTATCATATATACAAATGCAGAGATTTTTTCTTCCATAAAAGTTTTAATTTTATTTATTAAATTCAGCTACTGTTTTATCAATTTGAGACTTAACATCAGATGCGGTCGGAAGCAATTCAGATTTTGAAAAATTGCCGTTTAATACATCAATTCGCGTATATATTTGATTATACAACGAATAAATTATTTCCAAACTAAGTTGATACCTTGGTGCCAAAAAAGGCAATACAGAGTCTATTGTTTTTCGTGCTTTTGTGCGGTAATATGATGCAAAGTTATAATATCTCTTGAAAAGTTTTCGCACATTATCAGACAACTCCCCACTCTCGGCAGCATTTTTCAAATCTTCTTTTTTTACATTAAAAATTTTAAGCTGATTTAAAGCATAATAATTAAGACCTTCAAGTTGATCTTTTTGAAAATCTCTCATAATATGCACAATATACGAAAACAAAGCTAAGTGACGGGCTGCCAATCGAATATCATATTTTGGAGTTGAATAGCCCGAATCAGTTTGAGAAACACCTATCAGATGCATAAATATTGAGGCAGGCGAAATTGCGGCACCTTCTGAATAACGTAAAAAAGCCAAAAACGATGTAAAATCATCATGATACAAATCATAAATCATAGCCTGAGAAAGCCTTGTCCAAGTCCACAGAGGTATTTTAAATTTGTCTTTTATGTCTAAAAGTGCAGTTTGGAAATCATCGGTACGTTTTCCATTGGAAAAATCATCAGTCCAATTTCGAATTATATTTTCAATCTGTTTTTTCTCAATGTTTGTAAGTGTATGCCCGCCTGTTTTTTGGTCATCAACCAAATCATCAATAATTCGCATAGAACGGTAGCACACTTTAAAAGCATTATAACGGTCATTTTCCCAAAACCGAGCAGCAATGTCTAATATCGGATTAGTGAGAATATCGGTAAATTCCGGTTTTTCTAAAAAATTCAGATATGATGTATCTATTTTCTGCATAAGAATTAAATATAACAAATTTTAAAGCATTAAAAAATTTATATTTCAATTTACCTTAATGTTTTTTACTATATATATATGTCACAGCCGATTAAACTTCTCATGCTTACCCATAACTATCCAAGATTTTCGGGAGATTATGCCGGTGTGTTTTTGTCACTCTTGGCAAAAAAACTGCACCGATTCAATATAGAACCGATAATTCTTGCTCCGCACGCCCCCGAGTTAAAAGAATATGAAGAGATGGATGGGGTAAAAGTTTATCGGTTTCGATATGCAGAAGACGAAAAAGAGATTATCGCCTATCAGGGAAATATGCATAAACTTGTTTTAGGCTCGGTAAGCGGTATTTTTCAATTCAGACAATTTTTAAAAGCATTTGAAAACAATGCTCTTGAAATAATTGAAAAAGAAAAAATTGATATTATCGCCGGACATTGGCTTGTACCTGCCGGATTGGTGATGAAATCACTCTCGAAAAAAACTAAATTCCCAATGATACTCTCATCGCATGGAACCGATATCAGGCTGATGCGAAAATATTTTTCTGTGCTGTACCGTTATTTAAAAAACTTCTGCCTCACTTTAAAAACCTGGACTGTAGTTTCATCCTTTTTGCAAAAAGGTATATTAGAAATGGATAAGAGACTTCTAAGTGTTTTAGAAATTCTTCCTATGCCGCACGATGAAACTATTTTTTACAAAGATGATACAATAGAACGTGATGCCAACTTACTTGTTGCCGTAACAAGATTCACCGATCAAAAACGGGTAGATAAGTTAGTGCAGGCATTTGCTTTGGTATCAAAAAAAAACGATTTATTAAAACTGCAAATATATGGTTCAGGACAATTACAACCTGAAATAGAATCTCTTATTGATAAATTAGGTCTAAATAATAAAATATCAATCCACGCTCCTCTCCCTCAAGCGGAACTTCGGAATATCTATAACAAAACATCAATAGTTATTCTCAACTCTTTTGAAGAAGGTTTTGGATTAGCACTCTCTGAATCTATGCTTTGCCAAGCGGCAGTAATTGGAACTGATTCCGGTGGTATTACTGATATTATAGAGCATGAAAAAACAGGTTTGCTTGTACCTCTTGATAATCCTGAAAAACTTGCCGAAGCAATTCTCCGTCTTTCTGAGGATTCAGAACTTCGTCAAAAACTTTCAAATGCAGGACATATTTTTGCGACAGAGACATATCAGTCTGAACCGCTTGCCAAGAGATATGCAGAAATTGTAAAAGACGCTTTGGCATAGCATAAATATGACTTACACAAAAGTATTGCATCAATTTCATATACTGCTTATTTTAATAATAAGCAAGAAAGGTGTCAAATATGACCTCAACAATTGATTCTATTATCAACAGACAACTACATAAATGGGAACTGGAACAGTCTACATTGGCAAAATCTGCGGATAATTTACCATCCATCCCGCCTATTATTACAATCAGCCGTCAAAAAGGAAGCCGTGGTTCCTACTTTGCTTCCCGCTTATCAGAGCAGCTTGACTATAACCTGCTCCACAGAAAAGTTATAGACCGAATCTGTCTTTCATCAGGTTTTAGAAAACAGATTGTTGAGTCATTAGACACTCGCTTTCGTTCTCAAATAGAAATTATGGTAGAAACATTTATAACAGGACAATCTATTGACCATTCCGATTATTTCAGACATTTATATCATACTGTTCTTGCAATGTCAAAACTCGGTGGAGTAATATTAGTCGGACGGGGCGGAAATTTTATTTTAGGACGAAAAAACGGGTTCCATATCCGCTTTATAGCTCCAAAAGAAAAACGGATTGAGAATCTAATTAATTATAAACTATTATCAAAAGATGAAGCAGTAGAAAAAATAGAGACATCTGATAAACTTCGTTCTGAGTTTATCCAAAAACTTTTCGGTGAAGATATCGACAATCCCAAACATTATGATTTGGTTATAAATGCTGAATATATCGACATTGAAGAACTTATAGCAGTTGCCGAAAAAGCTATGTTTGGAAAATTTGAAAAGCTAAAACATCTTGGAATTAATGGAAATAGCTAAGATTTATTATCTGCCATCGGATATGAACCCAAAATTCTTATAAAATGGGTAATCTCACTAAGATGGTCTAATGCTTTTTTCACTCTTTCTTCTGTGACAGCCCCCTTGATATCGACATAAAAATGATACTCCCATGCTTTTTTACGGAGAGGGCGGGATTCTATTTTTGAAAGGTCAATATCTCGAAGAGCAAAAACCGAAAGAGCTTTATACAATACTCCCGGCTCGTTTTTCATTGAAAAAACAATTGATGTTTTTGTTATGCCCTTTACCGTTTTATCTTTTTTAGAAAGCAGTAAAAACCGCGTAAAGTTTGTTTTTTCATCTTCAATAGATTTTCTGATTACATGCATTTTATATGTATCAGCGGCATTTGGACTCGCAATTGCCGCCGCATTGGTAAGACCGCTTTCTGACAACATTTTCACCGCTCCGGCAGTATCGTAGTATGAAATAGGTGCTATTGTCGGATGTGTGTCAAAAAAATAACGACATTGCTCCAAAGCTGCCGGATGTGAAAAAACTCTCTGAATTTTGGAAATCGGTACTTTTTTTAAGGCAATCAGACAATGATTTATCCGAAGATATGTTTCCCCGATTACTTTGAGATTCCGTTCCAGCAGTAAATCATAATTCTTATGAATTGAACCGATAAGAGAATTTTCAATCGGGATAACTCCATATTTTGCTTTGCCTTTTTCGACATAATCAAAAAGTGATGCAAAAGAATCACACACTACTGGAGTTACATTTTTACCTAAAAAATTATAAGCGGCTACCTCTGAAAAGGCTCCCCGTTCACCCTGAAATGCTACTTTAATGTTTGTCATAATAATATACGTATCGACAAATTATAAATTATCACTACTTAATATTGATTGGTTTGAAGCATCACCAATGTACACGCTTCAACAACCTCAATTCCGGCATCCTGTAGTTTTTGTGCGAGTGCTGGATTTTCTGACCCCGGATTAAAAATAACCCGTCTCGGGTTTAAAGAAATAATATTATTATATTCTTTATCAGAAATCGCCGAATTCACATACATAGTCAATGTGTCTACTTCGGCATCAATATCAGCAAGTGATTTTATACCTTCAATACCGTCAACAGCATGTCCTTTAGGATGAACCGGAATTGGTTTAAATCCATGTTCTTTGAGCATGTGAACTGCTTTAAATGAGTAACGGTCTTCTTTAGGTGATGCCCCCAATACGGCGGCAGTTGTTTCCGGTTTTGCTTTGTTCATATTATAAACTCCTATATTTTGTTATATCAATTTCCAACAATAAAAAATATAAGAAGTTCTATGAGAAGAGTAAATTATTAAATTTTTATGATTTTTTATCTCTTGAATCACATGTTTAATTTCAACATCACCAAAAGAGTCTCATTGTAAATATTCAGAAATTTATTTTATTGGTAAAAAACCATGTTTATCTAACATCTCAATAACACCTCTTAAAAGATAATTATTATCAAAACGTAGTAGATATTTTCTTGAATTTTCCTTTTCAGTAAGTAGCATTTTTTTCTTTTTAAGTCTACCAATCATACGAGAAATTTCAGGACTTAATTTCTTAGGAAATAATTTTTTAATCTCACCAGCTTGTATAACTCTCTTATTAATAGCTAAATTCAGAATTTTAAATTCGTTTGGAGTAATCAGTTTTTTTTCTAATGAGAACTTCACTGCCGGTAGTAAAATATTTTTTGCAAGAAATTGATAATTTAATAATCTATCAATGTTATCAATCTCTTTTTTTAATCCTGCAAGAACATATTCACACCAAACTAACATTGAAGATTCTTGACCATTATCAGCCATAGATAATTTTTCATAATAGTCATCTCTATCCACACAAAAAATAGCAGTAGGGTTTATTATTCGACCTGCTTTAACATTAAAACCTTGTTTAACAAGCATCGCATAAGTTAATAGTCGAGCTGTTCGACCGTTTCCATTGTCAAAGGGATGAATCCATGCAAAACGATGATGAACAATAGCAGTTTTTAATAAGTCATACTGAGGAGGAGCATCATTATAATTAAGGAATGAAAACAATTTATCCATATATCCTGCCACTAAAATTGTATTTGGTGGTTTATGCTCTGAATGGGTAATGGTGACATCCTTTTTTCTATAACATCCGGGGTTATTACTACCTTCTCCAGAAACTGACAAGTTTTTGACCACCATTTTATGAATTTCACTTACAAACTTTCTATCAATTGTTGAATCAATGATATTTTCATCAATAAAATTATGTGCTTCAGTCATATTATTAATTTCAATTTTTTTTTCATCTTCAGAAATCTTATTTCCAATGATTGATTCAATAAACTCTGATACTGTGGTTCTATTCCCTTCAATTCGTGCCGAACCAATACTTTCTAAAAGATGATAAATATACTTTAATTGAAAGAAAATAAGAGGATGTGTAGACCCACCCAATTTTTTCTTTCTTAAGTAGTCCAATTCCATAATAAGACTTGTCAACTTGGAATTAAAAGCGGGTTCCACAAGTTTTAAATCAATATGTTTAAATTCAGCACTCATTGTTTTATAACTCTCTGTAAAAATTTTGTTTTTTATGTTCATCAATTATCGTAGACTTACATATACACCTAATTAATTAACATCCCTTAAAACAACAATTAACATCTATCACTATTAACATATTTGCTATTATCGACTTACACTTAAATAAGTTTAACCAACAATTAACATCTTGTAAAGTATTATTTAACAAAATTTAGGATTTTTTTGATAAAATGGGGTAATTTAAGATTTATTAAAAACCTATCCTAATACAGGCAGGATATTATTTGAATCAAATTTGGCTTTAATTTTTTTTGAGTAAAATGCGTCGTTGGATGTATTGTTGTCATCAAGTGAATATATAAGATTTTCTCGGCTCATTTCCTGCATTCTGATAGCTCGGTATTCTTCTGAACCTTCAGTCGGCATCACTCGAAAAGTAGCCGAGATAACCATCCCCAACAATCCCCAGCTTCCGCAATATATTTTCACAATATCGTATCCAGAGACAGATTTAAAACTGACAGACCCCGGTTCAATTATATCTCCCTGGGGTGTCACAATCTCTGCTTTGATAAAATATTTTTTAAGCGGTAATTCATGAGTTTCATACATCGAGTTTAAACCACCTGCGACTGCTCCACCGACAGAGCCAACATATGGAAGATGAGCATGAGGCAGCCATAGTTTGTTATCTTCTAAAATTCTGTTTACTTCAGAAAGAGGAAATCCTGCTCCGATAGTGATAAAATAATCAGCAGCAGCAGTTTTAACATGTTGGTTTAGTCTGTCAGATTTGACCACAAGAATATTTTTAAAACTCTCGCCAACTGGTTCGATATTATTACCAAACCCCGCAATAAAAAGCTGCTGTTTGTTCTTGTTGGCTATTTTAAAAAGAGAAGCTGTTTCTTTAGCGTTCTCAGGATGAAAAGTCGGCAGCCCTTTTTGATAGGTCAAACGGTCATCAGGAAATTCTGATTTTATATCTTGAAAAGATTTCTCAATTGAACTCATGCTGTCAAAATATATAATTTTTTTTGAGAGTCAATGTAAGAATCTATTTATTCTCAATTAATAAGCAAAAAAAACCGCTGAAAAAACAGCGGTTTTTATATTCAGATTAAAAAAGATTACTTTTCGTCTTTTTTCTCATTTTCAGCACCCTCAGCAGGAGCTTCAGCACCTTCAGCTGCGGCACCTTCTGCACCTTCGCCTTCTTCATCTTCTTCATCAGTTGTTTCTTCTTCAACAACAACACTTGGAGCAGCACAGCTCACAACTGTACGTCTTTCCTCAGCAAGAATTGTTACATTGGCAATATCAATATCTCTCACATGAATTGAATCACCAACATTTAATTCTGAAACATCAACTTCGATAACTTCAATAATATCTTTTGGTAAACATGAAATTTCAATTTCACGCATAGAAGACTGCAAAATACCGCCATCTGTTTTCACACCAATAGATTCACCGATTAAAACAATACGAACATTTATTCTAATTGGTTTATTCATACTAATCGCATGAAAATCAAGATGCGTTACCTTTAAAGTAATTGGGTCGCGATGAATATCACGAATCAGAACTTTGTTTGTTTTACCGTCGACTTGTAAGTCAAAAATAGCATTAAATGATGCTTCTTTCACTGCCTGACGCATTACTTTTTCAGAAACTTCAATCGGAAACGAATCAATCTCCGGACCGTATACAACAGCAGGAATATTACCGGCCATCCGACTTTGACGTGCAGAGCCTTTACCGGTAGATTTCCGCAAGGATGCTTCTAAGATTACTTCTTTCATTTTTGGTCTTAAACCTCCAAAATATATTTAATCATTATTTTCTACATAACCGGATAATCTTCAAAAAGCGAAGAAACCGATTCCTCATCAAAAATTCTCGTAATCGCTTTTCCAATCAAATCAGAACAGGTGAGAATATCAAATTTATCAGTTAATTTTTTATTACTTTGGTCAATAGAATCAGAGATTATCATTTTCTTAATTTCTGATGCTTCAATTTTTTCAATAGCCTGTCCCGAAAGAACTCCATGAGTGCAAGCGGCATAAATATCTTTCGCTCCATTATCTTTTACAAATTGAGCAGCAGCACACAAAGAACCTCCGGTATCTACCATATCATCACGAATCAAAACATTACAGCCTTCCACATCGCCGATAATATTCATTACTTTGGCAACATTTGCTTCGGGACGTCGTTTATCAACAATAGCCAAGCCGGCATGTAATCTGTTGGCGGTTGCCCGAGCAAGTTTAATTGAACCTACATCAGGTGAAACAACAACAAGATTATCTAAATTTAATTTTGCTATATATTGATTAAAAATAATTGATGAATACAAATGGTCATGCGGAAGATCAAAAAATCCTTGAATTTGTGAAGCATGTAAATCCATAGTAATAATTCTATCAGCTCCGGCAGTTGTTATGAGATTTGCAACTAACTTTGCAGTGATTGAAACTCTTGGTCTGTCTTTTCGGTCAGCACGGGCATAACCATAATATGGTATTACAGCTGTAATACGCATAGCAGATGCTCTCCGTGATGCTTCAATAAGCATTAATAATTCCATAAGGTTTTCAGCAGGAGGATTGGTGGGCTGAATGATGAATAAATCCGCACCACGAATATTTTCATTTATCTGTACAAATACCTCACCGTCAGAAAAACGTTTAACCGTACAATCAGTTAATTTACAATTTATATAGCGGGCAATTTTTTCAGCTAAAGCTGTATTGGAAGTACCTGAAATAATTTGAATATGGTCCCGAACAATCATTTTTTACCCATGACATTTAAACCTGTTTTAAGACAGAATAAAATCTGACCCAAAGCAGGCTTTTTTTAAATTTATACTGGGGCGGCAGGATTCGAACCTACGAGTGCTAGCGTCAAAGGCTAGTGTCTTACCGCTTGACGACGCCCCAATAATTTACACATCGTCTGCTGCATTCAACTGAGCTTTTAGTTCAGCTTCATACGCTTCCAGAACTTTCATTTCTATTATTTGCCTCATATCCTTACTTACCGGATGGGCAATGTCCTGGTAGGTTCCGTCCGGACGTTTTCTACTCGGCATTGAGACAAAAAAACCATTATTTCCTTGAATGATTTTCATACCTCGTACAACAAATGCTTCGTCAAACGTCACATTGGCAAAACCTTTTAGCCGCTCTTCGTCTCGAAGGGTGACCCTAATTTCTGTTATCTCCACGGCTCCTCCCGGTTTAGATTAACAGTACTCTGCAAGTAAAATTGGTTTTACAAAAAATATTTGCCAATTCATGTTGCTCATATTTAAATCTTCCTTATTGTCAGGCAACTTTTTAAATAAACCAAACACACAAGGCCCCGAACCGCTCATTCGTACCAAGTCGGCTCCAGCCAGTAAAAGTCCATCTTTTATCTTCCGTATTTCAGGAAAAGACAGAAGATGGACTTCCTCAAAATCATTACCGGCTCTTTTTAGAGACGTAATATACCTATCTACCGTCCGGCACGTGCCTAACTTAAACGGATTCTTTTGTTTTGTCAAGTCTCTTTTCAAGGCATCATAACTTTCTGCGGTTGATATTGAGATATCCGGTTTCACAATAACTAACTCATAATCAAGAGGATACGATGTATCTTCAATTATTTCACCCTGACCGCTCACAAGTGCCTGCCCCGATGAAAAGAAAAACGGCAAATCAGACCCAATATGCAGTCCGCAACCAGCCATCCCCTCTTGCGTTAACTCTAAGTCAAATAAAAGATTACATGCTAATATTGTAGCGGCTGCATCCGATGAACCGCCGGCAAGACCGGCTGCTATCGGTATTTTTTTGTCAAGAACAACTAATAATCCATACGACAGTTCAAATTTTTCCCGCATAAAATTATATGCTTTAACTATTAAATTATCATCATCCACGGGAAGAATTTTATTGTCGGGAATTAAAAGAGTAAGTTCCTTTTTAGCTTGAATTTGAAAATGCAGTTTATCATACAGTGAAACAGCCTGAAAAAGCGAATTTATATTATGAAACCGATCTTCACGTTTATTGAGTACTTCCAAGAAAAGATTTATCTTCGCAGGTGTTTTTATTTCGATTTCATCACTGGTGATTTTGTTCACAAACATTTTCATCTACCCCGATGTCAAGCTTAGTGCTTTTTTGTTGTCCAACCTGTTATACGATAACAATTTCTACGATGACTCACAAGTAAAATAAAAGAATATCTTTTTAACCTTGAAAACTTGTAAAGCATTGTTATATGCATTATAATACAAATCTGAATAGAA
Organism: uncultured candidate division Zixibacteria bacterium; assembly: GCA_913009765.1. The sequence continues at coordinate 3,175 of CAJVYT010000009.1, read as the reverse complement.
AAACATAAAATGTAAGTTTTTAAGATAAGGATATACAAAATATGAGTCAATTTAATGCTCTCACCGAACTGAAAACAGCTTTTAAAAGCTATAAAATATATAAACTGTCCGCATTAAAAGAATATGGCGATATTGAAAATCTCCCCTTTTCTATCAAAATTCTTTTAGAATCAGTCCTCCGTAATTGTGATGGTCGCTTAGTCACAGAAGATGACGTAAAAAAACTGGCAGCTTATGACCCAAAAAATGTCGGAGATTCCGAACTTCCATTTAAACCTGCTCGAGTACTTTTGCAGGATTTTACCGGTGTTCCGGCAGTTGTCGATTTAGCCGCCCTTCGCTCTGCTATGCATGCTATGGGTGGAGATCCAAAAAAAATAAATCCGCTTGTAAATGTTGATTTGGTAATCGACCATTCTGTTCAAGTTGATTCATTTGGAAAAGCAGATTCTTTAACTTTCAACATGAACAAAGAATTTGAACGCAACAATGAACGCTATCAATTTTTACATTGGGGTAAAAAAGCATTCGACAATTTTGCTGTAGTACCTCCTGCAACAGGTATTTGTCATCAGGTAAATTTAGAATATCTTGCCAACTGTGTCCTTGTCAAAGATGGTGTCGCTATGCCTGATACACTTGTCGGAACTGACTCGCATACTGTTATGATAAATGGTCTCGGCGTTGTCGGATGGGGTGTCGGCGGTATTGAAGCTGAAGCTACCATGCTTGGTCAACCGATTTATATGCTCACCCCTGAAGTTATCGGCTTCAAAATGACCGGTCAACTCAATGAGGGTGTTACAGGAACTGATTTAGTTTTACGAATAACTCAAATGCTTCGTGAAAAAGGCGTTGTCGGCAAATTTGTAGAATACTGTGGACCGGCATTGGATACTCTTTCTCTGCCGACAAAAGCTATGATTGCTAATATGGCTCCTGAATATGGTGCCACTATGGGATATTTCCCACTTGACAATTCAACACTTGATTATCTCAAAATGACCGGACGAGATGAAGAAACTATCGCATTAGTTGAAGCATACGCCAAAGAACAAATGCTCTTTAGAGAAAAAGGTTCTGCAGAACCTCAATTTACAGATATGCTTGAACTCGATATCTCAACTGTCGAACCGTCACTTGCAGGACCAAAACGTCCTCAGGACAGAGTAAAACTTTCTGAGATGCAAAATGCTTTTAACAAAGCTAAAACAACTTCGATGAAAGAACGCGGGTTTGAAGTTGCCCCGGACAATATGAACAACTCCGTTGCTGTTGCTGACAAATATAATGCCGAGATGAAACATGGTTCTTTGGTCATCGCCGCTATTACCTCATGCACCAATACATCTGACCCGTCAGTTTTAATATCAGCCGGTCTGCTTGCTAAAAATGCTGTCGCAAAAGGTCTGACTGTCTCACCGTTTGTAAAAACTTCTCTTGCACCGGGGTCAAAAGTTGTTATCGACTATTTAAAAGATGCCGGACTTTTAGAGTCTCTTGAAAAAATCGGATTCTACAATGTCGGTTACGGATGTACCACCTGTATAGGTAACTCCGGTCCGCTCGACCAACCGATTGTTGATGCTATCAACGAAGGCAGCTTGGTCGCATCGGCAGTTCTTTCAGGTAACCGTAATTTTGAAGGACGGGTCTCCCCTCATACAAAAGCAAACTACCTTGCCTCGCCGCCATTAGTTGTTGCGTACGCCTTAGCAGGTACTGTTGATATAAACTTAACCTCTGACCCGATTGGTAAAGACAAAAACGGCAACGATGTTTTCCTTAAAGATATTTGGGCGACTGATGCCGATATTCAAAAACTTGTTAAGAACTCTGTCAAACCTGAGATGTTTAAAAAACAATACGGTTCGGTGGCTGACGGTAATGAAACTTGGAATGCAATCAAATCTCCTGACGGTGACATTTTTGAATGGGACGAAAAATCAACATACATTCAGGAACCGCCTTTCTTTGTAGACCTTCCAAAAGAACCTGCTGACATTATGCCGATAGAGAATGCCTCGGTTTTGGCAATGCTCGGTGACTCTATTACAACCGACCATATTTCCCCGGCAGGTACCATCACACCTGATGGCCCCGCTGGAAGGTTCCTCATTGAAAACGGCGTGGACGTTAAAGATTTCAACTCCTTTGGATCGCGCCGAGGAAACCACCAAGTGATGATGCGTGGAACCTTTGCCAACATCCGTTTGCGCAATATGCTGGCTGATGGCAAAGAAGGTGGCTGGACCAAGCTGCTGCCTGATGGAACGATCACCTCCATCTACGAAGGTGCCATGGAATACAAGAAACGCGGCATCCCCGCCATCGCGTTGGCTGGGAAAGAATACGGGACAGGCTCATCGCGTGACTGGGCCGCCAAAGGGACCAACCTCCTGGGCATCAAAGCGGTCATTGCTGAGAGCTTCGAACGTATCCACCGCTCCAACCTGGTAGGCATGGGAGTGCTTCCCCTCCAGTTCAAAGACGGGGAAAGCGTGGATGCTTTGGGGCTTACCGGCTATGAGGTGTTCGACATCACGGGGCTGCAAGGCGGAGAAGCCAAGGAAGTGACCGTCACTGCCACACTGGAAGGCAAAGCGGATACGACCTTTAAGGCGACAGTGCGCCTTGATACTCCCAACGAGATCCTGTATTTCCAGAATGGTGGGATTCTCCATTACGTCCTCCGTCAGCTGGCGAAGTGAACTGAAAGAGTCCACCGTCGAAAGTCGTGAATGGGGAGCGAGCGCCTGGCAGCGGATAAAGGTGAGGGTGCTGAATCTTAAAGCAACTATAAGCACCCTCACCTGCGCTCCGCGCTTCCTCTCCCAGAGGGAGAGGACGAAGAGTCCGCCCTGAAAGGGCGTTACATTATCCAGGTAAGGGTCCCTGCTCCCCCTGCTTGCCCTGAAAGGGCTTAATATAATAGAACAAGGTGGAAGGGCAGAGCGAGTCTGCCAGCGCCGCCCTGGGTCAGGATGTCTCTCTCCTCTCAAGCCCTGAAGGGGCGGAACATCCCTCCCCTGTCATCCTGAGCGCAGCCCCGAAGGGGTAAGTCGAAGGAGTAAGGACACTTTTCGGAATCAGAAAACCATGCAGAAAGGGGTTAGATCGGAAGAGCACACGTCTGAACTCCAGTCACACTGATATATCTCGTATGCCGTCTTCT